>NZ_JBNNJZ010000228.1:0-12626 GCF_050270335.1 Streptomyces sp. NPDC059900 | reverse complement strand
CCCTCAAGGACAAGCAGCTCACCAAGCTCCGCCGGGACAAGATCGGCTTCATCTTCCAGGCCTTCAACCTGCTGCCGACCCTGACGGCCCTGGAGAACATCACGCTGCCGATGGACATCGCGGGCCGCAAGCCGGACAAGCAGTGGCTGGAGCAGGTCATCTCCATGGTCGGCCTGGCCGGGCGGCTCTCCCACCGGCCCACCGAGCTCTCCGGCGGCCAGCAGCAGCGCGTCGCCGTGGCCCGCGCGCTCGCCTCGCAGCCCGACATCATCTTCGGCGACGAGCCGACCGGCAACCTGGACTCGCGCTCGGGCGCCGAGGTCCTGGGCTTCCTGCGCAACTCCGTACGGGAGCTGGGGCAGACCGTCGTCATGGTCACGCACGACCCGGTGGCCGCGGCGTACGCGGACCGCGTGATCTTCCTGGCCGACGGGCGGATCGTCGACGAGATGCATGGGCCGACGGCCGAGGGGGTCCTTGACCGGATGAAGGACTTCGACGCCAAGGGGCGTACGAGCTAGCCCCTCCCCGCGGGAGCTGCGTTCTGCCCCACCTGCGGGTACGTCGTGGCTGATCGCGCAGTTCCCCGCGCCCCTTACGGGGCCCTCCTCGTCCCACTCCTCCCTCCACAGGACTTGAACTCCCATGTTCCGTACCGCCCTGCGCAACGTGCTCGCGCACAAGGCCAGGCTGCTGATGACCGTGCTCGCCGTCATGCTCGGCGTCGCCTTCGTCTCCGGCACCCTGGTCTTCACCGACACCTTCGGCAACGCCTACAAGAACAAGTCGGCGAAGAGCTTCGACCACGTCTCCGTCGCCGTACAGCCCGAAGGCGGCTCCTCCTCCTTCTACGGGCCCAGCACCGACGAGGAGGACGCCAAGAAGCCGCCGCGCCTGACCGACGCCCTCCTGAAGAAGGCCCGGAACCTGCCCGGCGCCGAATCGGCCATCGGCGGGGTCACGGGCTTCACCGCGGTCGCCGACAAGGACGGCAAGCTCGTCGGCGGGGAGTGGGGCACCAGCGGCGCCAACTACTACCCCGGCAAGGACGGCAAGGACCCCCGGTACGACTTCACCGAGGGCGCGGCCCCCAAGTCCGCCGGTGACATCGCCCTGGACTCCAAGACCGCCGAGCGCACCGGCTACAAGGTCGGCGACTCCCTGCGCTACTCCACCGACGGACCGGTGAAGCAGGCGAAGATCAGCGGCATCTTCGACACCGAGGACGGCAGCGTCCTCGCGGGCGGCAGCCTGGTGGTCTTCGACAACGACACCGCGCGCACGGTCCTCGGCAAGAGCGAGTACGACGAGATCGACGTGAAGGCCGCCGCGGGCACCTCCGAGACGGCGCTGAAGAGCTCGGTCGAGAAGATCCTGCCGAAGGACACGGAAGCCGTCACCGGCGGTCAGCTCTCCGACGACCAGGACAAGATGATCGAGCAGCAGACCAGCTCGATGAGCCAGGTCCTGCTGATCTTCGCCGGTATCGCGCTGTTCGTCGGCATCTTCATCATCGCCAACACCTTCACCATGCTGGTCGCCCAGCGCACCAAGGAACTGGCCCTGATGCGCGCCGTCGGCGCCTCGCGCCACCAGGTGACGCGCTCCGTGCTCATCGAGGCGTTCCTGGTCGGCCTGGTGGCCGCGGTGACCGGCTTCGCGCTCGGCATCGGCGTGGCCATGGGCCTGGAGTCCCTGATGAACGCGGGCGGCGCCTCGCTGCCCGACGGGCCGATCGTCATCGCCCCGACCACGATCGTCGTCGCCCTGGTGATCGGCGTGCTCGTGACCATGCTGGCCGCCTGGCTGCCGGGCCGCCGCGCCGCGAAGATCCCGCCGGTCGCCGCGATGAACAGCGTCCACGCGACGCCGACCACGCGTGGTCTCGTCGTCCGCAACACCATCGGCTCGATCATCGTCGCCGTCGGCACGATGCTGCTCTTCATGGACGACAACTACGTGATGGCCGCCGGCGCCGCCGTGATCCTGGTCGGCGTCATCGTCCTCACGCCGCTCCTGTCGCGCCCGTTCATCGCCGCCTCGGCCCCGCTCCTGAAGCCCTTCGGCGTCACGGGCAAGCTGTCCCGCCTCAACGCGGTGCGCAACCCGCGCCGCACGGCCTCCACCGCGTCGGCCCTGATGATCGGCCTGACCCTCATCACCGCGATGACGGTGATCGCGACCTCCATGAGCAGCGCGATCGACAAGATGGCCGCGGGCTCCCTGAAGGCCGACTACACCGTCTCCATGGCGAACTACCAGCCGCTGGCCCCCGAGGTCGCCCAGAAGCTGGCCAAGCTCCCGGACGTCGAGGCCAGCAGCCCGCTGCGTACGGCCTACGGCGAGGTGGACGGCTCGTACTCCCAGGTGTCCGGCGTCGACGAGAAGGCCTTCGGCGAGGTCGCGAACCTCGACTTCACCAGCGGCTCGCTCGCCGGCCTCAAGGGCAACTCCACGCTGATCGACAAGGAGACCGCGGACAAGAAGGGTCTCAAGGCGGGCGACACCGTCCCGGTGAAGTTCGACGACGACAAGACGGCCCGGCTGAAGATCGCCGGTGTCTACCAGCAGAACGAGATGATCAACGGCCTGTTCACGCCGCTCGCCGTGGTGAACCCGCACCTCTCCAAGATCACCGACGAACAGGTCCTGGTGAAGATGAAGGGCGGCATGTCCGACGAGGCCGAGGACACCATCGTCAAGGCCCTCGGCGACAACCCGGCGCTGAAGATCCAGGACAAGGACGCGATCAGCAATGAGGTCGGCGGGGCCATCAACATGGTCCTGAACATGCTCTACGGGCTCCTCGCGATGGCCATCCTGATCGCGGTGCTCGGCGTCATCAACACCCTGGCCATGTCGGTCTTCGAGCGTAAGCACGAGATCGGCATGATGCGGGCCATCGGCCTCGACCGCGCGAAGGTCAAGCAGATGGTGCGCCTGGAGGCGGTCCTGATCTCCCTGTTCGGCGCGGTGCTCGGCATCGGTCTCGGCCTCTTCATGGGCTGGGCCGTGGGCAACAGCGTCGCCGACTCGGTGGCGACGTACACCATGGAGATCCCGGCGGGCCGCATCGCGGTCTTCCTCGGGATCGCGGCCCTGGTCGGTGTCCTCGCGGCGATGTGGCCGGCCCGCAGCGCGGCCAAGCTGAACCCGCTGATGGCGATCAAGGCCGAGTAGCGCCTGACGGCAGGTGCACATGAGCGGGGCCCCGGACCTTCACCGTCCGGGGCCCCTTCACGTACGGGCCGCCGCTACTGCCAGGCGCGGGCCCGCAGCGGCATTCCGGAGGCGCCGGCCTCCGGGGTCTTCACCGCGAGGACCTGGTTGACGCCGATGCGGTTGCGCTCGAAGGCCAGCGCGGACGCCGCCATGTAGAGCCGCCAGATACGGGCGCGGCCCGGCGAGGTGAGCCGCTGGCCCTCCTTCCAGCGGGCCTCCAGGTTGGCGACCCAGCTGCGCAGCGTGAGGGCGTAGTGCTCGCGGATCGCCTCCACGTCGCGCACCTCGAACCCGGCGCGCTCCAGGATGCCGACGGTGGACCCGACGGGGGCCAGCTCGCCGCCCGGGAAGACATAGGCGTCGATGAAGTCGTCCACCGCGTACGCCGACTCGTCGGCCTGCGGCCGCCGGGCGATCTGGTGGTTGAGGAGCCTGCCGCCGGGCTTGAGAAGGGCGTGCAGGTCGTGTGCGTACTCCAAGTACTGCTCGGCGCCGACGTGTTCGGCCATGCCGATGGAGGAGATGGCGTCGTACGGGCCGTCGCGCACGTCGCGGTAGTCCTGGACGCGGATCTCGACCCGGTCGGTCAGCCCCTCCTCGGCGATGCGCTTCCTGGCGTACGCGGCCTGCTCCTGGGAGAGCGTGACGCCGACGACGGTGACGCCGTGCTCGCGCGCCGCGTGGATGGCCATGGAGCCCCAGCCGCAGCCGACGTCGAGCAGCCGCATGCCGGGCCTGAGGGCGAGCTTGCGGGCGATGAGCTCCAGCTTGTCGCGCTGGGCGTCCTCCAGGGTGGACTGCTCGGACTCCCAGTAGGCGCACGAGTAGACCATCGAGGGGCCGAGCACCAGCTCGTAGAAGTCGTTGCCCACGTCGTAGTGGTGGCTGATGGCCTGCCGGTCGCTGCCCTTGGTGTGCAGGTGCAGCTTCCGCGGCCTGCGCATCTCCTCCTGCGGCGGGGGCGGCGGCAGGAAGGGCGCGGCGAGGCCGATCAGGGAGCGGGCGGCGGCGCGGAACTGCGGGTCGCGCAGGGATTCCCTGAGCCCCTTGGCGCCCTCGTCCCGCTCCCAGATGAACTCCGCGAGCCGGTCGAGGACCGCGTACAGATCGCCGTCGACGTCCAGGTCACCGGCGACCCAGGCGCGGGCGAGACCCAGTTCGCCCGGCTTCCACATCACGCGGCGCAGGGCACGGCGATTGCGTATGACGAGGGTGGGGCCACCCGGTGGTCCCGCTTCGGAGCCGTCCCAGGCACGAATGCGTACGGGGAGCGGGGCTCCCAGCATCTGTTCGGCAAGGTGCTTCAGCCGCAGTGCGGCATCGGGCATGGTGCACACCTCCGTGACGGATAAATCCCGGATAGGTTCGACACCACGTAAACACCAACCGCACGCTTGCGCAGTCCCGTTGTCGCGTCACGGATCGGCAAAATACATGTAGCCACCATGTATGCAGTCCGGAAAAACCCGAAGGGGCCGCCCGCACCACGGATGGCGGGCGGCCCCTTCGGGGCTGATCAGTGACCGGAGGTCAGGAGGCCTTGGCCTTCTCCTCGGACCCGGCGGCGACCGGCTCGGCCTTGGCCGCGGCGGGCTTCGGCGCGGGCTTGGCGGCCTCGTAGAACTCCTCGCGGGGAGTCTCCATGGCGCCGAGCGAGACGACCTCGCGCTTGAGGAAGACCGCGAGCGTCCAGTCCGCGAAGACCCGGATCTTGCGGTTGAACGTCGGCATCGCCATGCCGTGGTACGCGCGGTGCATGTACCAGGCCAGACGGCCCTTGAGCTTGATCTTCATCTTGCCCATGACGATCATCGCGACGCCCTTGTGCAGGCCGAGACCGGCGACCGCACCCTTGTTGGCGTGGCTGTACTCCTTCTGCGGGAAGCCCCGCATGCCGGAGATGACGTTGTCGCCGAGGACCTTGGCCTGACGCAGCGCGTGCTGGGCGTTCGGCGGGCACCAGGCGTTCTCGTTGCCCGCCTTGCGGCCGACCATGTCCGGCACCTGGGCGTTGTCGCCCGCGGCCCAGATGTAGTCGGTGCCCTGGACCTGGAGGGTCGTCTGGGTGTCCACGTGGCCGCGGGGGCCAAGGGGCAGACCGAAGCGGGCGAGCGCCGGGTTCGGCTTGACGCCGGCGGTCCACACGATGGTGCTGGAGTCGACCTCCAGGCCGTTGTTCAGCACCACGTGGCCGTCCACGCAGGAGTCCATGCCGGTCTTGAGGTAGACCTCGACACCGCGGCCCTCGAGGTGCTCCTTGCCGTACTGGCCGAGCTTCGGGCCGACCTCGGGAAGGATCTTGTCCGCGACGTCGACGAGCACGAAGCGCATGTCCTCGCGCTTCACGTTGTTGTAGTACTTGGCCGCGTCGCGGGCCATGTCCTCGACCTCGCCGATGGTCTCCGCACCCGCGAAGCCACCGCCGACGAAGACGAAGGTCAGCGCCTTGCGGCGGACGTCCTCGTCCGTCGTGGAGTCAGCCTTGTCCAGCTGCTCGAGGACGTGGTTGCGCAGGCCGATGGCCTCCTCGATTCCCTTCATGCCGATGCCCTGCTCGGCGAGGCCGGGGATCGGGAAGGTGCGGGAGACCGCGCCCATCGCGATGACCAGGTAGTCGAAAGGCAGCTCGTACGCCTCGCCCACGAGGGGGGCGATCGTGGCGACCTTGCGGTCCTGATCGATGGTGGTGACCCGGCCGGTCAGCACTTCGGCCTTGGGCAGCACGCGTCGCAGCGGGACGACGACGTGCCGAGGCGAAATGCTGCCTGCGGCGGCTTCGGGGAGGAAGGGCTGGTAGGTCATGTACGACCGGGGGTCGACGACCGTGACGGTCGCCTCTCCGTAGCGCATCTTCTTGAGGATGCGCCGAGCTGCGTACAGGCCTACGTACCCACCGCCTACAACGAGGATCCTGGGACGCTCCGTGGTGCTCATGCCATCGAGTATCCACCTGCCCGAGGGGGGTCGCTCGTGCGCCCCTTCACAAGCATGGGCAGGCCCTCTGCTACACTTCGCCGCCCACGTGACACAGGCCATAGCGCCCCGGGGGAACCACGACACAACCCGAGACGTTGTGCACCCCTTGTGAGCTGCCGCTCTGGCCTCCGGGGCCCGGTGGACCACTCGCCCGGTCCACGCTCCGGACACACTCCCGAACCTTCACTGTCATGGGTCGCGAGGCCCTCAGGGGTCACATTCAGGGGCCCGGAGCCCCTGAATCTCGTCCAACCGAGCCGATTTCCTTGTGAAGAACTTCACGAAGTTTCCCGACAGGAAGTCGCCAGGGAGCCTTTCGGCCCCTCCGGCAGCCGCTCAGACGCTACATCACGCGCTCAGGCGATCGACCAGCCGATGCCGTCGAGGATGTCGTGCTCGCTCACGACGACCTCCCTGGCCCCGGTCCGTTCCATGATCGACAGGAGGACGAGCGCGCCCGACACGATGACGTCCACGCGGCCGGGGTGCATGACGGGGATCGCCGCGCGCTCGTCGTGCGTGGCCCGGCTCAGCCGGTCGACGATCTCGCCGACCTGCTCGTACGAGACGCGGGAGTGGTGGATCGCCGCCCAGTCGTATGTGTCGAGGCCGAGGGCGATCGCGGCCACCGTGGTCACCGAGCCCGCGAGCCCGACCAGGGTGCGGGCCTCGCCGATCGGCACGGTCTGCTCGGCGAGGTCCAGGGCGGCCCTGATGTCCGCCCGGACGGCGTCCAGTTCGGCGGGCGCGGGCGGGTCGGTGCGGATGTGCCGCTCGGTCAGGCGCACACAGCCGACGTCGACCGAGCGGGCGGCGCGGACCCCGTCGTCGCCGACCACGAACTCCGTGGAGCCGCCGCCGATGTCCACGACGAGGTAGGGCTTGGCCAGATGGTCGCTGCCCGTCAGCTCCTTCGTCGCGCCCGTGAAGGAGAACTCGGCCTCCTGGTCACCGCTGATGACCTCCGGCTCGACGCCCAGGATGTCCAGGACCCCGCGTACGAAGTCGTCGCGGTTCTCCGCGTCGCGGGACGCGGAGGTCGCCACGAAGCGGACGCGCTCCGCGCCGTGGCTCTTGATCACTTCCGCGTACTCGCGGCAGGCGGCGAAGGTCCGCTCCAGGGCCTCGGGGGCCAGGCGCCCCGTCTGGTCCACGCCCTGGCCGAGGCGGACGACGGTCATCCTGCGGTCCAGGTCGACCAGTTCGCCGGTCGCGGGGTCGGCGTCCGCCACCAGGAGGCGGATGGAGTTCGTGCCGCAGTCGATGGCGGCCACGCGGGTCACTTGGCGGGCTCCTCGTCGGCGCACGGCGTGACGCACGGCCCCTTGGCCCACCACTGGGGAAGCATCGCGATCGCCTCGTCGCCCAGGGGGTTCACGCCGGGGCCCGCGGCCAGGGAGTGGCCGACCAGGACGTGCAGGCACTTCACGCGATCCGGCATGCCGCCCGCGCTGGGGAAGCCCTCGAGGACCTCGATGGCGTCACGGCGGGC
Source organism: Streptomyces sp. NPDC059900 (assembly GCF_050270335.1). Taxonomy (NCBI): domain Bacteria; kingdom Bacillati; phylum Actinomycetota; class Actinomycetes; order Kitasatosporales; family Streptomycetaceae; genus Streptomyces; species Streptomyces sp. NPDC059900. The sequence goes on along the minus strand of NZ_JBNNJZ010000228.1, from coordinate 4,936 downwards.
GATGTAGTCCTCGTGCGCCTTGCGGTACGCGGCGGCAAGGTCGGGGTCCGTCTTCAGCCGCTCCGACATCTCCTTCATGACGCCGTTGGCCTCAAGGGTGCCGATCGCGGAGGCGGCCCGCGGGCACGTCAGGTAGTACGTCGTCGGGAACGGCGTCCCGTCCGGCAGGCGCGGCGCCGTCTCGACGACGTCCGGCTGCCCGCACGGGCAGCGGTGGGCGATGGCCCGCAGGCCGCGCGGCGGACGGCCGAGCTGCTGCTTGAAGGCCTCGACGTCGGCGTCGGTGGGCTCGGTGCGCGGGGTGGTCGGCGGGGGCGTTTCCATGCCTGTCTTTCGATCGGTTCTCTACGAGAGGTGGGTTCTCTGCGAGAGGTATGGGTGAGAGAAGGTCAGTCCTCGTCCGGGCGGTCGGCCTTGTCGACGCCGTCCCAGACGTTGGAGTACCAGGGCCTGGCGGCCGCCCCCTGGTCGGAGCGCTGCTTCTTCGCCGCCGCGGGATCGATCACCGTATAGCCGGTCTCGCCCGGCATCACATAGTGCAGCCGGTCCCTGATGCGCTGCTCCGCGTACGCGTCGTCCCGCCAGCGGGCCTTCTCGTCCCGCAGCTTCTCGACGTTCTCGCGGCGCTCGGCCTGCTCCTTGCGCTGCTCGGCGATCTCCGCGCGCTGGGAGACGTACTGCCTTATCGGATAGGCGAGCGCGACGACCAGCGAGCAGAGCACGAGCGCGAGGAGCGCGGCGCGTCCCGTGAGCCGGGAACGGCGCGCCTGTCGCTTCGTCTGGGAGCGGTAGACACGCTCCGCGGTCTGCTCGCCGAGCAGCCGCAGCCTGGTCGCGGTGGAGAACCGGTCGCGGTCCTTCACGGCCATGTGTGCCGCCTCCCCGATACGTACGAACGTCCCCGCACACGGTACGGGACCGAGTACGGGGACGTACGTAACTACTCAGCGGCGCCGGGGCCCGGGCTCAGAAGCTCAGCCCTTGAAGCGGGGGAACGCCGAACGACCGGCGTAGACCGCGGCGTCATCCAGGATCTCCTCGATGCGCAGGAGCTGGTTGTACTTGGCGACGCGCTCGGAGCGGGCCGGGGCGCCGGTCTTGATCTGGCCGCAGTTGGTGGCGACGGCGAGGTCGGCGATGGTGACGTCCTCGGTCTCGCCGGAGCGGTGCGACATCATGCACTTGAAGCCGCTGCGCTGGGCCATCTCGACGGCGTCGAGGGTCTCGGTCAGCGAGCCGATCTGGTTGACCTTCACCAGGAGGGCGTTCGCGGACTTCTCCTCGATGCCACGGGCCAGGCGCTCGGGGTTGGTGACGAAGAGGTCGTCGCCGACGAGCTGGACCTTGTCGCCCAGCTTCTCGGTGATGACGTTCCAGCCGGCCCAGTCGTCCTCGAACAGCGGGTCCTCGATGGAGACGAGCGGGTACGAGGAGACGAGCTCCTCGTAGTACTCGGTCATCTCGGCGGCCGAGCGGGACTTGCCCTCGAACTCGTACGAGCCGTCCTTGTAGAACTCGGACGCGGCGACGTCGAGCGCGAGCGCGATCTGCTCGCCGGGGACGTAACCGGCCTGCTTGATGGCCTCGAGGATGAGGTCGAGCGCGGCGCGGTTGGAGTCGAGGTTCGGCGCGAAGCCGCCCTCGTCGCCCAGGCCGGTGGACAGGCCCTTGTCCTTCAGGACCTTCTTCAGCGTGTGGTAGACCTCGGTGCCCCAGCGCAGGGCCTCGGAGAACGACTCGGCGCCGATCGGCGCGATCATGAACTCCTGGATGTCGACGTTCGAGTCGGCGTGCGACCCGCCGTTCAGGATGTTCATCATCGGAACGGGCAGCAGGTGCGCGTTCGGGCCGCCGAGGTAGCGGAAGAGCGGCAGGTCGGAGGCCTCCGACGCGGCGTGCGCGACGGCGAGCGAGACGCCGAGGATGGCGTTGGCGCCGAGCGAGCCCTTGTTGTCGGTGGCGTCGAGGTCGAACATCGCCTGGTCGATCAGGCGCTGCTCGGTGGCGTCGTACCCGACGAGCTCCGGGCCGATCTGCTCGATGACGGCGAGGACGGCCTTCTCGACGCCCTTGCCCTGGTAACGGTTGGGGTCACCGTCACGGAGTTCGATGGCCTCGAAAGCACCGGTGGACGCACCGGACGGAACGGCGGCACGACCCGTGCTGCCGTCGTCGAGGCCGACCTCGACCTCGACCGTGGGGTTGCCTCGGGAGTCCAGGATTTCCCGGGCTACGACGACGTCGATGGACGGCACGAGCATCTCCTTCTGGGATGTGACGCGAGTACGCGGGGCGTCGGCCCCGCGGACACGAGCCTAACCGGCTCCCGGACAACAGCCAGCCGACCGACCGTCCTGTGGACAAACCGAGAGCAAAATGTTTACGAACGGAACAAACATACCCCGCCCCCGGTGCGTACGGGGGATACGCGCACCGGGGGCGGGGTGGACCCGTGGGGACGGGGGCGGGCAGCAGCTACCGCTTAGCTGAGGTGGAGCTGCTGACCGGGGTAGATCATGTCGGCGTTGTCGATGATGTCGCCGTTGAGCTTGTACACCTTGTGCCAGCCGCCCTTGACGTTCTTCGCCTCGGCGATCTTGGAGAGGGTGTCACCCTTCTCGACCTTGTACTCGCCGTCGCCCTTCTTGACCTTCTTGCCGGTCGGGGTCTCGACGGTCTTCTTGGACTCGGTCTTGGGCGCCTCGGCCTTGGGAGCGGCCTTCTGCTGCGGCTGCTCGGTCTGCGGCGTGGGCTGGCTCTTGGGCTGCTCCTGGGTCTGCTGCGGGGCGCTCTCCTGCGCACCGCCACCCTCGTTGGAGGCGCCCGAGAGGCCGACGCCGCAGCTCGGCCAGGCACCCTTGCCCTGACCCGCGAGAACCTTCTCGCCGATCTCTATCTGCTGGGCCTTGGAGGCCTTGTCCGCGCTGGGCGCGTACTTCGTGCCGCCGTACGCCGCCCAGGTGGACGACGAGAACTGCAGGCCGCCGGTGTAGCCGTTACCGGTGTTGATCGACCAGTTGCCGCCGGACTCGCACTGCGCGACGGCGTCCCACTCGGAGTTCGTCGCGGCGGATGCCTGGCCGGCCGCCATCAGCGGGGCTGCGACCGCGACACCGGTGACGCCGGCGAGCGTGGCGACACGGGTGGCCTTGGACGGGCGGCGGTGCTTGCCCTTGCTGGAAAACAGCATGAGTGATCCCCTCACCGACGCCTGCGAGGTGAGCTGTCGGGTTCGGGCCGATGAAGTTGCCCGGCCGCGCTTCTGTGAGCGCGGCTTAACCCCTAGCCGTTTCCGTCCGTCTCCCCGCCTCGCTCTCACGAGGCCGTTCAACGGCCGGTCCGGGCGGAAACCTTGGGTCCCCCGCTCCTGCCTACGGCGCTTGCGCGACGACTGTTCCCGAACGGCCGTTGGCAGGACTCGGCGTACCGACCGGCGGGGCCCGCTGTGGCGAGCGGTCACGACCGTAGGCATGCTCCCGGCCGAATTCCAAAGACGATCAGGGCCTTTGAGACCCATGTCTCACTTGCGCCAATCTGGACATCAGGCGCAAAGCGACTCGCCAACTACCCCTACTTTTCGCCCAAATCGAGGCTCTGACCGGGAAGGATGAGGTCGGGGTCGGAGCCGACAGACTCCTCGTTCTCGGCGTACAGCTCGGTCCACCCGCCCCGCACGTCGAGGTCGTCGGCGATGACCGAGAGGCTGTCTCCGGAGCGGACCGTGTACGTCCCGTCGGAGCCGTCCTGCTGGCGCTCGTCGCCACGGGAGGCGTGCCGGCCCGAACCCTCGCGGGAGGAGTCCTCCGCGGCCTCGTCGTCCGCGCTGCCGCCGCGGTGGCGGCCTTCGCCGTCACCGGCCGAGGGGGTGGCGGCGGGCGAAGTGGCATCGTCACGGCCGGACTTGGCCGAGTCATCCGACTTGCCCGACTCGCCCGGCTCGTCGTGATTCTTGTCTCGCGCCTCGTCGTCGGCGCGGGAGTCGGAGCCGGAGCCGGATTCACCGGAGTCCTTGTCCGACGACTTGTCCGAAGGCTCGGCGCTTTCCGAGGAGTCGGCCGACTCGCTCGGCGACGTGCTCGGCTCGTCCGACTCCCCGGACCCGCCGGGCTTGGTCGACTCCGACGAATCCGACGACTCCGTCGACTCGTCGGAAGGCACCGTCGTGATCGGCGCGCCCGGGTCGACCTCGGCGGCGGCGCCGCCCTGCGTGAGGCCGGCGATCGGGGCGCAGCTCGGCCAGGCCTTGGGGCCCAGGTCGTCAAGGACCGTCTCGGCGACGGATATCTGCTGCGAGCGGCTGGCCTGGTCGGCGCTCGGGGCGAAGTCGAGGCCGCCGTAGTTCTCCCAGACCTCCTGCGAGAGCTGGAGTCCGCCGTAGTACCCGTTGCCCTCGTCCGCGCTCCAGGACCCGCCGCTCTCGCACTCCGCAAGCTTGTCCCACGTGGCGGTGTCCGCCGCGCTCGCGCTGGTGGCGCCGAGCAGCGGGATGGCGATCGCCGATCCGGCGACTCCTGCCGCGACGATCAGGGCCGGGGCCTGGCGGGGGCGTCGGTGACGACCATTGCCGGAGAGCATGCGGTTGCCTTTCGCGTGACTGGAGCGACGACTGCGGCACGGGGGGCCGAGTCGTCGTGAACGTAGCGGCAGTCGAACGCTTGTCACAAGTCGATGCAGCGGAGATCACGTGAAAGTCACAGTCTTGACGGCATGTCAGCTGGACGGTGTTCCGGGCGTCTGATATTTGCTCCGCTGTGCTGGTGCGAACTCCACGGGCAGGGTGCGCAGTCCGCGCATGATGAGCCCGCCACGCCATCTCTATCGAGGCTCTTCGCCACAGACCTGTGCGAGCAGCCCGGCACGGAGCCGCCCCGTCACCGTGAGCTGCGGAAGTGTCGGCCGCCTGTACGCCTGTGAGCCTCGCTCGTCGGCGCCCGAC
>NZ_JBNNJZ010000227.1:0-12642 GCF_050270335.1 Streptomyces sp. NPDC059900 | reverse complement strand
CGCAGGGCTTCAACCGGGGTTCGGTGGGGATCGCGGCGATAGGGACGTTCACGAAGGGGGTGCCTGTTCCCAAGGCGATGACCGATGCGATCGCGGCGCTGGTGGCGTGGAAGCTCGGCCTGACGGACGTGGACCCGCGTTCCAAGGTGCGGCTGGTCTCCTCGAACAGCCTCAGCAGGTATCCGAAGGGCAAGAGCGCCAAGTTCAGTGCGGTGTCAGGGCACAAGGACGGCTACTACACGCAATGCCCGGGAGCGGCACTGATGGCCGCGCTCCCCGGGATCAGGAAGGAGGCGGCACGGCTCCAGGACCGGTAGCGAAGGCGCGGTGTCCCGACCGGCAGAAGAAGCGCGGTGTCCGTCAGTCGCCGAAGCGTTCCCAGAGCTTGGGGTAGCGCTGGGCCATCGCCGTGTCGTCCTCGAGGTCCAGCGGTGTTCCCTCCGGCTCCGAAGGGGCGGGAGCGATACCGAGATCGGGGGTGACCACACCGGTGAGCTGTTCGTAGGCCTCGTCCGCGGCGAAGCCGAGCTCCTCGCCGTCACCGTCCACGTCCTCGTCGAAGTAGTCCAGGAGATCCGCGAGCGAGTCGGGGTCGTGCAGGGCGCCCTCGAAGACCTCACGGCCCTGGCCGATCAGCCAGCAGCGGAAGTAGTCGAAGGCATCCTCGCCGGCGCCGTCGAGGATGACCGAAGCAGCCCCCCAGAGGTCCCAGCGGTACGCACGGTTGTAGCGGGCCTCGAAGTGACGGGCGAAGTCGAGGACCATGTCGGGTTCGAGCTCCAGGAGCCGCTCGGTGAGCAGGTCGGCGTGGTCCTCGGGGTCGCCGTCGGCGGCCACCCGGGTGCGGTCCACGATCTCCCAGAACTCCGTCTCGTCCATCACGGGACAAGCATCGGTCCTGGGGGGTGGGTACGCACGTGGAGTGCGGCGGATGCGGCCCTCTCGTTATGCGTGCACATGCCCATGGAAAACCCGACAGGAGATGTCGGCATTGCGTGGAAGCCTCCCGGACATGGAGAGCACGCAGCACACGGAAGGAAATGACGTGGGGAGCAGGGACATGGAGAGTACGCACGCGTCCGCCCGGTCAGTGACCGGAGCCCGGCCACTGACGGGAAAGGTCGCGCTCGTCGCCGGTGCCACCCGGGGCGCCGGCCGGGCCATGGCCGTGGAGCTGGGCCGCGCCGGAGCCATCGTGTACGCGACGGGACGCACGACCCGCAAGCACACCAGCGAGGTGGGCCGCGCCACGGAGACCATCGAGGAGACCGCGGAGCTGATCACCGCCGCGGGCCGGGAAGCGGGCGGAACGGGCACGGGGATCGCCGTACCCACCGATCATCTGGAGCCCGCGCAGGTCGAGGCCCTCGTCGAGCGGATCGAGCGCGAGCAGGGCCGCCTCGACATCCTGGTCAACGACATCTGGGGCGGCGACATCCACGTCGAGTGGGACAAGAAGATGTGGGAGCACGACCTCGACAAGGGGCTGCGCCTGATGCGCCTCGGCATCGAGACCCACATCGTCACCAGCCGGTACGCGCTGCCGCTGCTCGTCAAGAACCCCGGTGGCCTGGTCGTCGAGGTCACCGACGGAACGCAGGAGTACAACGGCCCCAACTACCGCAAGCCCTTCTACTACGACCTCGCGAAGTCGACCCCGCTGCGGATGGCGCAGGGGCTCGCCGAGGAGGTCAAGGAGTACGGCTGCACGGCGCTCTGTCTCAGCCCCGGCTGGCTGCGCTCCGAGTTCATGCTCGACACGGCCTTCGGCGTCACCGAGGAGAACTGGCGGGACGGCTGCAAGCAGAACCCCCACTTCGCCATCTCCGAGACCCCCACCTTCGTGGGCCGGGCCCTGGTCGCGCTCGCCTCCGACCCCGAAGTGGCCCGCTGGAACGGGAAGTCCCTCTCCAGCGGCGGCCTCGCCAAGGAGTACGGCTTCACGGACATCGACGGCTCGGCGCCGGACGCCTGGCGCTACATCGCGGAGGTCGAACAACCGGGCAAGCCCGCCGACGTCACGGGCTACCGCTAGGGGGCCGCCCGCAACCGGTGCGCGTGAGTGTCCCCCGGGCGGCGGCATCATGGGGGCATGCGCGCTGCACGCCTCATCAAGATGGTGCTTCTGCTCCAGGCCCGTCCCTCCATGACCGCCGCCGAGCTCGCGGATGAGCTCGAAGTGTCCGAGCGGACGATCACGCGGGACGCCCAGGCGCTCTCGGAAGCCGGTGTTCCGGTGTACGCGGACCGGGGGCGGACCGGCGGCTACCGGCTCATCGGCGGCTACCGCACCCGGCTCACCGGCCTGGGCCGCAGCGAGGCGGAGGCGCTGTTCCTCTCCGGAGTGCCGGGTGCGTTGCGCGAGATGGGCCTGGAGGACGCGGCGTCGGCGGCCCGCCTGAAGGTGTCGGCGGCGCTGATGCCCTCGCTGCGGGACGCCTCGCAGAACGCATCGCAGCGGTTCCATCTGGACGCGCCGGGCTGGTTCAAGGAGACGACGACGCCCGAGTTGCTGCCCGTCCTCGCGGACGCGGTGTGGGACGACCGCCTCGTCACCGCCCGCTACCGGCGCGAGGACGCCGAGGTGGAAAGGGAGTTGGAGCCCTACGGCCTCGTGCTGAAGGCCGGCGTCTGGTATCTGTGCGCGCGGGTGCCCGGCAACGATTCGTTCCGGGGCAACGGTTCGTTCCGGGTGTACCGCATCGACCGGTTCACCGCGATCGCCGCGGGCGAGGACCGCTTCGTACGGGACGAGGAGTTCGACCTGCCGGGGTTCTGGGAGGAGCGGGCGGCGCAGTTCGCCCGGGGGATCCTGCGGTCCGAGGTCGTGCTGCGGCTCTCCGAGGAGGGCGTACGACGGCTTCCGTATGCCACCGACGTCGCTTCCACCCGCGAGGCGCTGGAGACCGCGGGCGCCCCGGACGACGCGGGCCGGGTGACGCTCACCCTTGCCGTGGAGAACGAGAACGTCGCGTACACCCAGCTGATGTCCCTGGGCCCGGAGGCGGAGGTCCTGGAGCCGGCGACGCTGAGGGAACGATTCGCGGCAGCGGCCCGCCAAATGGCCGACCGCTACCGGTAAACCGAACGCCCCCCTACAACCGGCCCCGCCACAGCCGAAAGCGGGCCCCCCACAGCCGAAAGCGGGCCCCCACAGCCGAAAGCGGGCCCCCGCCACCCGGCAGGGACCCGCATCAGGCCGAAGGCCGCAGAGGGCCGCAGGCTACAGGCCGTACTTGGCCCGGGCCTCCTTCACCGAGGCAGCGGGCACCTCGCCCCGCCGCGCCAGCTGCGCGAGCGCGGCGACGACGATCGACTCGGCGTCGATGCCGAAGTGGCGGCGGGCCGCGTCACGCGTGTCGGAGAGACCGAAGCCGTCCGCACCGAGCGACGAGTAGTCCTGCTCGACCCACTGCGCGATCTGGTCCGGCACCTGCCGCATGTAGTCGGAGACCGCAAGGACGGGACCCTGCGCGCCTTCGAGCGCGGTGCGCACGTAAGGAGTGCGCTCCTCGCCGCGCAGGATCGCCTCGTCTGCCTCGAGGGCGTCGCGGCGCAGCTCGGTCCAGGAGGTCGCGGACCACACGTCGGCGGCAACGCCCCAGTCCTCGGCGAGCATCTTCTGGGCCGCGAGGGTCCAGTGGATGGCCGTACCCGAACCGATCAGCTGGATGCGCGAGGCGTTGGCCGCGGGGGAGTGCCCCGCCGTCTCGGCGGTGTTGAAGCGGTACAGGCCGCGCACGATGCCCTCGTCGACACCCGCGGGCTTCGCGGGCTGCGGCATCGGCTCGTTGTAGACGGTGAGGTAGTAGAAGACGTTCTGGTCTTCGCCCTCGTGGGCCTCGCCGTACATGCGGCGCAGACCCTCCTTGACGATCGCGGCGACCTCGTAGGCGAACGCCGGGTCGTACGAAAGGGCGGCCGGGTTGGTCGCGGCGATCACCGGCGAGTGGCCGTCCGCGTGCTGCAGACCCTCACCCGTCAGCGTCGTACGACCGGCGGTGGCGCCGACGAGGAAGCCGCGGCCGAGCTGGTCGCCGAGCTGCCACATCTGGTCGGCGGTGCGCTGCCAGCCGAACATCGAGTAGAAGATGTAGAAGGGGATCATCGCTTCGCCGTGCGTCGCGTACGACGACGACGCGGCGATGAAGTCCGCCATGGAGCCGGCCTCGGTGATCCCCTCGTTGAGGATCTGGCCGTCCTTGGCCTCCTTGTAGTACATCAGCTGGTCGCGGTCGACCGGCTCATAGTTCTGGCCCTTGGGCGAGTAGATGCCGAGGGACGGGAAGAGCGACTCCATGCCGAAGGTGCGCGCCTCGTCGGGGACGATCGGCACCCAGCGCTTGCCGGTCTCCTTGTCGCGTACGAGGTCCTTGACCAGGCGTACGAAGGCCATGGTCGTCGCCACGGACTGCGAGCCGGAGCCCTTGTCGAAGGCGGCGAACGCCTTGTCGGCCGGGGCGGGCAGCGGCGCGAGCGGCTGCGTGCGGCGGGCCGGGGCCGGGCCGCCGAGGGCCGCGCGGCGCTCCTGGAGGTAACGGACCTCGGGCGAATCGGCGCCCGGGTGGCCGTAAGGCACCACGCCGTCGACGAACTGGCTGTCGGAGATCGGCAGCTCGAGGAGGTCGCGCATGTCCTTGAACTCGTCCACCGTGAGCTTCTTCATCTGGTGGTTGGCGTTCTTGGACTCGAAGCCCTTGCCGAGGGTGAAGCCCTTGACCGTCTGCGCGAGGATCACGGTCGGCGCGCCCTTGTGGGTGAGCGCCGCACGGTAGGCCGCGTAGACCTTGCGGGCCTCGTGGCCGCCGCGCGAGAGGTGGAAGCACTCGCTGATCTTGTCGTCGCTCAGCAGCTTGCCCAGCTCGACGAGCGCCGGCTCGGAGCCGAAGAAGTGCTCGCGGATGTAGGCGGCGTCGCGGGTCGCGTACGTCTGGAACTGTGCGTCCGGCACCTCGCGCAGGCGGCGGACCAGGGCGCCGTTGGTGTCGAGCTGGAACAGCTCGTCCCAGGCGTTGCCCCACAGGACCTTGATGACGTTCCAGCCGGCGCCGCGGAACTGGGCCTCCAGCTCCTGGACCACGCGGAAGTTGGCGCGGACCGGGCCGTCGAGGCGCTGCAGGTTGCAGTTGATGACGTAGGTGAGGTTGTCCAGGCCCTCACGTGCGGCGAGCGCGAGGGCTGCCGTCGACTCGGGCTCGTCCATCTCGCCGTCACCGAGGAACGCCCAGACGTGCGAGCTGGAGACGTCCTTGATGTTGCGGTTGGTGAGGTAGCGGTTGAACCGCGCCTGGTAGATCGCCGACAGCGGGCCAAGACCCATGGAGACGGTCGGGAACTCCCACAGCCAGGGCAGACGCCGCGGGTGCGGGTAGGACGGCAGGCCGTTGCCGCCCGCCTCCTGGCGGAAGTTGTCGAGCTGCGCCTCGTTCAGACGGCCGTCGAGGAAGGCGCGGGCGTAGATGCCGGGGGAGGCGTGGCCCTGGATGTACAGCTGGTCGCCGGAGCCGTCCCCCTCCTTGCCGTGGAAGAAGTGGTTGAAGCCCGTCTCGTACAGCCAGGCGGCTGAGGCGAAGGTGGCGATGTGGCCGCCGACGCCGTGTTTGCTGCCCCGGGTCACCATCGCGGCCGCGTTCCAGCGGTTCCACGCGGCGATCCGCTGCTCCATCGCCTCGTCGCCCTCGATCGCCGGTTCGGCGGAGGTGGGGATGGTGTTGACGTAGTCGGTCTCAAGGAGCTTGGGCAGCGCCAGGCCCGCGCCCTCGGCGCGCTCCAGCGTGCGCCGCATCAGGTATGCGGCTCGGTGCGGCCCGGCCGCCTGGGTAACGGCGTCCAGGGAGGCCTGCCATTCGGCGGTCTCCTCGGGGTCGCGGTCCGGGAGCTGGTCGAGCTCGCTCGGCTGGATTGCGGAGGGGTCGGTCATGTCGCCGCCTTCCTGAGTCGGAGGGGGTCCCCTGTTCGGTAAGGGGTGGGGTTGCCCGAAGTCTTTGGCAGGACAGGGCGTGAGGCTCCTGTGAGAGCCCGTCGGAGACTCTAACTCCGTGATCGATGATCGATCAAAGGGTTGAAGCGGAAAACTCTTTTATATTCAGAAAGTAGGCATCCGGTGCCATTAATGCGGGCACGCGGTGCCTTCGAATTGAAGGATCACCGCAGGTGAGAGCACGTATGAGCGGGCCGTTCACGGATGAGCGCGAGCCCGTGGGGCGGGTCAGGGACGCGGCGCGCAGCCCAGTACATGGGCCTTCACCAGCTCCGCGATCGCGGGATCCCGGCTCCGGAATGCGGACACGAGCGCCTCGTGCTCCTCGGCGTACGACTGCTGAACCGTCCCGAGCCAGCGGATCGACAGGGCCGTGAAGACCTCGATGCCCAGGCCCTCCCAGGTGTGCAGCAGAACGGAGTTGTTCGCGGCCCGCACCAACTCCCGGTGGAAACCGACCGTGTGGCGCACCTGGGACGTCCCGTCTGCGGCCCGGTCCGCCTCGTACAGGGCGGCGACATGGGGTTCCAGGGCCGAGCAGTCACCGGCCAGGCTCTCCGCCGCGAGCTCGGCGGCGATGGCCTCGAGGCCCGCACGGACGGGGTAGCTCTCCTCCAGGTCCGCCGCGGTGAGGTTCCGCACGCGCACGCCCTTGTTGGGCGCCGATTCGATGAGCCGCAGCGTCTCCAGCTCCCGCAGGGCCTCCCGTACGGGTGTCTGCGAGACCTCGAGTTCCACGGCGATCCGCCGCTCCACGATCCGCTCGCCCGGCTGCCAGCGTCCGCTGACGATCCCCTCCACGATGTGCTCGCGGATCTGTTCGCGCAGCGAGTGAACGACGGGCGCGGTCATGTGGGCTCCTCCGGCGGGGGCAGCGCCCCAGGGCGTGGTGACCCCTAGACAATACGGCGACGCCCCCGCCCGGAAACCTCCGAACGGGGGCGTACGCCCTGATGAGACGAGTCTTACAGCCCTGGCTCCGCGGAACCGCAGGCCGGTGGGACTACAGGCCGAGCTCGACCTCGAACTCGCCGGCCTCCAGGATCGCCTTGACCGTGGTCAGGTAACGGGCGGCGTCCGCGCCGTCCACCAGACGGTGGTCGTAGGAGAGCGAGAGGTACGTCATGTCACGGACCGCGATGGTCTCGCCGAGGTCCGGGTGGTTGATGACGACCGGACGCTTGACCGTGGCACCGATGCCCAGGATGGCGGCCTGGTTCGGCGGCACGATGACCGTGTCGAACAGGGCACCGCGCGAACCGGTGTTGGAGACCGTGAAGGTGGCGCCGGACATGTCGTCCGGGGTGAGGCCACCACCGCGGGCCTTGCCGGCCAGCTCGGCGGTCTTCTTGGAGATACCGGCGATGTTCAGGTCGCCCGCACCCTTGATGACCGGCGTCATCAGACCCTTCTCGGCGTCAACGGCGATGCCGATGTTCTCCGAGTCGAAGTACGTGATGGTGCCTTCGTCGTCGTTGATCCGGGCGTTGACGACCGGGTGGGCCTTCAGCGCCTGGGCGGCGGCCTTCACGAAGAACGGCATCGGGGAGAGCTTGACGCCCTCACGGGCCGCGAACGCGTCCTTCGCCTTGGCGCGCAGCTTCATCAGCTTCGTGATGTCGACCTCGACGACCGAGGTCAGCTGGGCCTGCGAGTGCAGCGCCTTCATCATGTTGTCGCCGATGACCTTGCGCATGCGGGTCATCTTGACCGTCTGGCCGCGCAGCGGGGACGCCTCGATGGACGGGGCCTTCGAAGCGGCATGGCCCCCGGCAGAACCAGCGGCGGCAGCCGGAGCCGGGGCGGACTTCTTGGCCTCGGCGGCGGCGATGACGTCCTGCTTGCGGATACGACCGCCGACGCCGGTGCCCTTGACGTCCGACAGGCTCACGCCGTGCTCGTTCGCCAGCTTGCGGACCAGCGGCGTGACGTACGCGCCGTCGTCGGCCGGGGAGGACTGGGCCGGGGCGGCGGGAGCCGACGGCGCCGGAGCGGCGGGCTGAGCCGGGGCGGCCGGAGCCGGTGCCGGAGCCGCGGGCTGAGCCGGAGCCGGAGCCGGAGCGGCAGCGGCGGGCGCGGCCGGGGCGGCGGGCGCCGGTGCCGGAGCGGCGGGCTGGGCCGGAGCCGGCTTCTCGGCGGCCGGAGCAGCCGGGGCAGCAGGAGCGGCGGCGGCCGGAGCGGCACCGGCGGCACCGATGACGGCCAGCTTGGCGCCGACCTCAGCGGTCTCGTCCTCGCCCACGACGATCTCGAGCAGCACGCCCGCGGCCGGGGAGGGGATCTCGGTGTCGACCTTGTCCGTGGAGACCTCGAGCAGGGGCTCGTCCTCCGCGACCTCCTCGCCGACCTCCTTCAGCCAACGGGTGACGGTGCCCTCGGTGACCGACTCGCCCAGTGCGGGCAGCGTGACGTCGGTGCCGGAGGCGCCACCGGCCGGGGCGGCCGGAGCGGCCGGGGCCTCGGCGGCGGGAGCCGGAGCGGCGGGAGCCTCGGCGGCGGGGGCCGGGGCCTCCTCCTGCGCGGGCTCGGCGGCCGGGGCGGACTCGGCCGCGGGGGCGCCGCTGCCGTCGTCGATGACGGCGAGCTCGGCGCCGACCTCGACGGTCTCGTCCTCGGCGACCTTGATGGAGGCCAGGATGCCGGCGGCCGGGGAGGGGATCTCGGTGTCGACCTTGTCGGTCGAGACCTCGAGCAACGGCTCGTCGGCCTCGACGCGCTCGCCCTCGGCCTTCAGCCAACGGGTGACAGTGCCCTCGGTGACGCTCTCGCCGAGCGCCGGAAGGGATACGGAAACCGCCATGGTTTCAGTTGCTCCTTACGAATTGCGGAAGTCTGTGGTCGTCGCGCCCGAAACTGAAGGTCAGTCGTGGGAGTGGAGAGGCTTGCCCGCGAGGGCCAGGTGAGCCTCGCCCATCGCCTCGTTCTGCGTCGGGTGGGCGTGGATGAGCTGGGCGACCTCGGCCGGCAGCGCTTCCCAGTTGTAGATCAGCTGGGCTTCGCCGACCTGCTCGCCCATGCGGTCGCCGACCATGTGGACGCCGACCACGGCACCGTCCTTGACCTGGACGAGCTTGATCTCGCCCGCGGTCTTGAGGATCTTGCTCTTGCCGTTGCCCGCCAGGCTGTACTTGAGGGCGACGACCTTGTCCGCGCCGTAGATCTCCTTGGCCTTGGCCTCGGTGATGCCCACGGAGGCGACCTCGGGGTGGCAGTACGTCACCTTCGGCACGCCGTCGTAGTCGATCGGGACGGTCTTGAGACCGGCCAGGCGCTCTGCCACCAGGATGCCCTCGGCGAAGCCGACGTGCGCGAGCTGGAGGGTCGGCGCCAGGTCACCCACGGCCGAGATCGTCGGAACGTTGGTCTGCATGTACTCGTCGACGAGGACGAAGCCGCGGTCCATCGCGACGCCCTGCTCCTCGTAGCCGAGGCCCTGGGAGACCGGGCCGCGGCCGATGGCGACCAGGAGCACCTCGGCGTCGAAGGTCTTGCCGTCGGCGAGGGTCACGCGGACGCCGTCCTGCGTGTACTCGGCCTTCTCGAAGAAGGTGCCGAGGTTGAACTTGATGCCGCGCTTGCGGAACGCGCGCTCAAGAAGCTTCGAGGAGTTCTCGTCCTCGACCGGGACGAGGTGCTTGAGGCCCTCGACCACGGTGACCTCGGCCCCGAAGGACTTCCACGCCGAGGCGAACTCGACGCCGATGACGCCGCCGCCCAGGATGATCGCGGACTTCGGCACGCGGTCCAGGGTGAGCGCGTGGTCCGAGGAGATGATGCGGTTGCCGTCGATCTCCAGGCCCGGCAGCGACTTCGGCACGGAGCCGGTCGCGAGGAGCACGTGGCGGCCCTGGATGCGCTGGCCGTTCACGTCCACCGAGGTGGGCGACGAGAGCTTGCCCTCACCCTCGATGTACGTCAGCTTGCGCGAGGCGATGAGTCCCTGGAGGCCCTTGTAGAGGCCCGAGATCACGTCGTCCTTGTACTTGTGGACGGCCGCCATATCGATGCCCTCGAAGGTGGCCTTCACGCCGAACTGACCGGCCTCGCGAGCCTGGTCGGCGATCTCGCCGGCGTGCAGCAGCGCCTTCGTGGGGATGCAGCCGTTGTGCAGGCAGGTACCGCCGACCTTGCCCTTCTCGATCAGGGCGACGTCCAGGCCAAGCTGCGACGCGCGCAGTGCCGCGGCGTAACCGCCGCTACCGCCGCCGAGGATCACTAGGTCGAAAACGGTGCTGGCGTCGTTCGCCACGTCACGTCCTCCATGCATGTGCGCCGTACGCCGGACCGCTCTTCCCGTGGGACGACCGGTCGGTCGGCTGGTATTCGGCCGCTCTTGTTTCGGCCCTGTGGTGGGGGCCCTGTCCTGCCGAGAACCCATCTTCGCACTTGTCGGCGGGAGGTGGGACGGCGGGCCGGGCTGTGAGACGTCTGATTCGCCACGTCGGGGCGTTACTCAGGCGTATGAACGTACGGATTTCGTCGAGGGCGAAATCGGCCACAAGCAGCCCGGGGCCCGGACATCTGGGTGTCCGGGCCCCGGCCCGCGTACGACGGATCAGCAGGTCAGCCGAGGTCGCCCGCCGCCGTGCGCTCGGCGAGGCGGACCAGGGTGCGGACCGCGGTGCCGGTGCCGCCCTTGGGCGTGTAGCCGAAGGGGCCGCCCTCGTTGAAGGCGGGGCCCGCGATGTCCAGGTGCGCCCAGGTGATGCCCTCGCCGACGAACTCCTTCAGGAAGAGACCGGCCACCAGACCGCCGCCCATGCGCTCGCCCATGTTGGCGATGTCGGCGGTGGGGGAGTCCATGCCCTTGCGCAGGTGCTCGGGCAGCGGCATCGGCCAGGACGGCTCGCCCGCCTCCTCGGAGGCGTCGTGGATCGCGGCGCGGAAAGCGTCGTCGTTGGCCATGATGCCGAAGGTGCGGCTGCCGAGCGCCATCATCATCGCGCCGGTGAGCGTGGCCACGTCGACGATCGCGTCGGGCTTGTCCTCGGAGGCCTTGGCGATCGCGTCGGCCAGGACCAGACGGCCCTCGGCGTCCGTGTTCAGGACCTCGACGGTCTTGCCGCTGTACATCCGCAGGACGTCGCCGGGGCGGGTCGCCGAGCCCGACGGCATGTTCTCGGCGAGCGCCAGCCAGCCGGTGACGTTCACTTCGAGGCCCAGGCGCGCGGCGGAGACGACGGCGGCGAAGACGGCCGCGGCACCGGCCATGTCGCACTTCATCGTCTCGTTGTGACCGGCGGGCTTCAGGGAGATGCCGCCCGAGTCGTACGTGATGCCCTTGCCGACGAAGGCGAGGTGCTTCTTCGCCTTGGACGAGGTGTACGAGAGCTTCACCAGGCGCGGCGGGGCCTCCGAGCCGACGCCGACACCGAGGATGCCGCCGTAGCCGCCCTTGGTGAGCGCCTTCTCGTCCAGGATCTGGACCTTGATGCCGTGCTCCTTGCCGGCCGCGGAGGCGACCGCGGCGAAGGCCTCGGGGTTCAGGTCGTTCGGCGGGGTGTTGATCAGGTCGCGGGCGCGGTTGAGCTCCTCGGCCACGGCGACGGCGCGCTCGACGGCGGCCTTGTACGCCTTGTCGCGGGGCTTGCCGCCGAGCAGGGCGATCTCGGCGAGCGGACCCTTGGCGTCCTTGCCGTTCTTGCCCTTGGCGGAACCGTTCTCCTTGTAGGCGTCGAAGGAGTACGCGCCGAGCAGCGCGCCCTCGGCGATCGCGCCGGTGTCCTCGGCGTCCTCGGCGGGCAGCGCGAACGCGGCCTTCTTCGAGCCGGACAGGGCGCGCGCGGCGGTACCGGCGGCGCGGCGCAGGGCATCGGTGCCGTACGTCTCGTCCTTCTCCGGCACCGTGCCGAGACCGACCGCGACGACGACCGGGGCCTTGAAGCCCGACGGCGCGGGCAGCTTGGTCACCTCGCCCTCGCCGCCCGTGGCGCCGAGGGTCTCCAGGACGGAGGCGAGCTTGCCGTCGTACGCCTTGTCCACGGCTTCGGCGCCCGGAGCGACGACCGGCCCCTTGGCGCCCTTCGCGACGCCGACGACGATCGCGTCGGCACGCAGGCCGGACGCGGCGGCAGTGCTGAGAGTCAGAGCAGTCACGGTGGTGAATTCTCGCTTCCGTTGAGTTCTTGGCCGATGGGGTGGGTCGACCCGGCCCGGCGCCAGCCTAGAACGGGCCGAAAGGGCGCCGGACATGAGCCTACGCGCGTCGCGCCCGTTCGATCGTGTCGGCGTAGATTCATCCGTTCGTGGCGGCGCTTTTATGTTTCACAGTGGCGTGCCCACGGGCTTCAGCCGAGCGCCAGAACCACGAGGGCCGCAGTGGCCGCGGTCTCCGCGAGCGCGCCGAACACATCGCCGGTGATGCCCCCGAAGCGGCGGACGCAGTGCCGCAGGAGGAGTTCGGCGGCGCAGACCGCCAGGACCACGGACGCCGCGTACTGCACGCTCCCGTACGCCCCGAACGGCAGGGCGGCGATCCCGGCCGCCGCGGTGACGAGCGCGGCCACGAGCAGGGCGGCGCTCCGGGGGACGGTTCCCGCCACCGCCGCGCCGAGTCCCTCCGGGCGGGCCGGGGGGATGCCCGTGCGGGCGGCCAGGGTGAGCGCGAGGCGGGCCGCGGTCGCCGAGACGACGGCGGCGAGCGCGCCCCGGGTCCAGGAGGC
>NZ_JBNNJZ010000226.1:0-12683 GCF_050270335.1 Streptomyces sp. NPDC059900 | reverse complement strand
GTGTACGGGTCCTGGAACACCATCTGGATGTTGCGGCGGACCGCCTTCAGGGCACGCCCCGAAAGCTTGGTGATGTCCTGGCCCTTGTAGAAGACCTCGCCGGCCGTGGCGCGCTCCAGGGTCATCAGGAGCTTGGCGACCGTGGACTTGCCACAGCCGGACTCACCCACGATGCCCAGCGTCTCGCCCTGGTAGAGGTCGAAGGAGATGCCGTCGACGGCCTTGACCGCGCCGATCTGCTTCTTGATCAGGATGCCCTGGGTCAGCGGGAAGTGCTTCACCAGGTTGCGCACCTGAAGGATCGGCTCGCCGCGCTCCACCGGCGCCTCGATGGCCGCGACGGCCTCCTCGGCGGTGGCCGCGTCGACCGTTTCCACGTCGGAGACGTTCGGCGTGGCGTCGGCAGGCTCGTCCGTCTTCGAGAGCTTCGAAGCCTTCGTCGGCTCAGCCATGGATCGTCTCCTTCCAGAAGTGGCACGCGCTGCCGCGGCCCGGCAGCTCCGCGCCGTCCTGCTCGCTCACCGGCACCAGGGCCGGGATGTCCGTACGGCAGATGTCCTGCGCCATGGGGCAGCGCGGGTTGAAGGCACAGCCGGACGGGATGTGGAGCAGGTTGGGCGGCAGTCCCTTGATCGCGTAGAGCTCCTGGCCCTTCTGGTCGAGCCGGGGAATCGACTCGAGCAGACCGCGCGTGTACGGGTGCGCGGGACGCTTGTAGAGCTCGTGGACCGGAGCCGTCTCGACGATCCGGCCCGCGTACATCACCGCGATCTTGTCCGCGACGTCGGCGACCACGCCGAGGTCGTGGGTGATCAGGATCAGGCCCATGTTGTACTCGCGCTGAAGATCGGCCAGCAGGTCCATGACCTGCGCCTGGACCGTCACGTCGAGAGCCGTGGTGGGCTCGTCGGCGATGATCAGGTCCGGCTCCAGGGCGAGCGCCATCGCGATCATGATGCGCTGGCGCATACCGCCGGAGAACTGGTGCGGGTAGTCGTTCACCCGCTCCTTGGCGGCCGGGATCTTCACCCGCTCCATGAGCTCGACGGCCTTGGCCTTGGCCTGCTTGCGGCTGAGTCCGTCGTGCACCCGGAACATCTCGCCGAGCTGGTAGCCCACCGAGAGCACGGGGTTGAGCGACGAGAGCGCGTCCTGGAAGATCATGGCGATCTTGCGGCCGCGGATCTTCCTGCGCTCCTCGGCGGACATCTTGAGCATGTCCTGGCCGCGGAAGAGGATCTCGCCCTGCGGGATCTTGCCGGGCGGCATGTCGAGGATGCCCATGATGGCCTGCGCCGTCACGGACTTGCCGGAGCCGGACTCACCGAGGACGGCGAGCGTCTCGCCTGCGTCCACGCTGTAGTTGACGCCGTTGACCGCCTTGGCCACGCCCTCACGGGTGTGGAACTCGACGTGCAGGTCCTTGACGTCGAGCAGCCTGCCGCCCTTTTCCTCGCCCGAGCGGGGGGCGGGAACCGAGTCTTCCTTGATGTCGATGCTGGTCATGTACGCCTCCCTCAGCGCAGCTTCGGGTCGAGGGCTTCGCGTACGGCGTCACCCATCATGATGAACGCCAGCACCGTGATACTCAGCAT
Source organism: Streptomyces sp. NPDC059900 (assembly GCF_050270335.1). Lineage (NCBI taxonomy): Bacteria > Bacillati > Actinomycetota > Actinomycetes > Kitasatosporales > Streptomycetaceae > Streptomyces > Streptomyces sp. NPDC059900. The sequence continues at coordinate 11,088 of NZ_JBNNJZ010000226.1, read as the reverse complement.
TCCTGCCGGGAAGAACAGCGTGTGCGGGTTGTTCCGGATGTCCTGCGTCGCGTCGGAGATGTCGCCGCCCCAGGAGATGGCGCCGTCACCGAGGCCGAGACCCAGGTACGACAGCGTCGACTCGGCGACGATGTACGTGCCGAGCGAGATGGTCGCCACGACGATCACCGGAGCCAGCGCGTTCGGCAGGATGTGGCGGAAGAGGATCCGCTTCGTCCCGGCACCGAGCGCACGCGCCGCCACCACGTAGTCGGCGTGCTTGGTGGTGATCACCGCGCCGCGCATCACGCGGGCGATCTGCGTCCAGCCCAGGAAGGCGAGCGCGCCCATGACGACCCAGACGGTGCGGTCGGTGAAGGCGTTCAGGACGACCATGGCGCCGAGCAGGAACGGGATGCCGAAGAACACGTCGGTGAGCCGGGAGATGAGGCTGTCCCAGAACCCGCCGAAGTAGCCCGCGAGCATGCCGCACAGTCCGCCGAAGAGGGTGACCAGGATGGTCACGCCGACGCCGACGAGGATCGAGTTGCGCGCGCCGTGCACGACCCGGGAGTAGATGCTGCGCCCGACCCTGTCGTACCCGAACCAGTCCGCCTGGAAGAAGTGGGTGAGCTCGGGCTTGCCCAGGAAGTGGTTGACCTGGTCGCCGGAGTCCGGGTTCGCGTCGGTGAACAGGCCGGGGAAGGCCGCCACCACGAGCAGGATCACGATCAGGAACGCGGATATGACGAAGAGCGGATTGCGCCGCAGTTCGCGCCACGCGTCGTTCCAGAGGCTGCGCGGCTTGCCCGGCGCGGGACCCGCGGCGATCGCGTCGACGGGTGCGTCCGGCGTCACGGTCTGCTCGTCCGTGGACTCGGACGCCGCCGTGGTCTTGGTGAGGTCAGGCATAACGGATCCTCGGGTCCAGGACCGCGTATAGCAGGTCGACGATCAGGCTGGCTGCGAGGTACACGAGCACCAGGACGGTGACCACACCGACGATGACCGCGCCCTCACGGCGGGCGAGAGCCTGGAAGAGGAGGTTGCCGACGCCCGTCACGTTGAAGATGCCCTCGGTGATGACCGCGCCGCCCATCAGGGTGCCGACGTCCGTACCGAGGTAAGTGACCACGGGGATCAGGGAGTTGCGCAGCAGGTGCCGGGTGATGATGCGCTGGCGCGGCAGGCCCTTGGCCACGGCCGTGCGCATGTAGTCCGCCTGCCGGTTCTCGGCGATCGACGTACGGGTCAGTCTCGCCACGTAGGCGAGGCCGACCATGCCGAGCACGATCGCGGGGACCATCAGCTGGCCCATGTTCTCGGAGTCCTGGACCGTGGGTGTGATCCACCCCAGCTCATTGCCGAAGAACAGCTGGCACAGCAGACCGACCACGAAGATCGGAACGGAGATCACCAGAAGCGTGAAGAGCGTGACCGTGTTGTCCACGAAGCGGCCGCGCTTGATGCCCGCGAGCACGCCGAGCGTGATGCCGACGATGAGCTCGAACGTCCAAGCCATGGAGGCCAGTCGCATCGAGACCGGGAACGCCTGGGTGATCTCGTCCAGGACGGGCCGGTTGCCGGCGATCGTCTTGCCGAAGTCGCCCTGCAGCAGACCGCCCATGTAGTGCAGGTACTGCTGCCAGAGGGGCAGATCCAGACCGCGGTCGTGGCGAATCTGCGCCACCTGCGCCGGGTCCGGCGGCTTGTCGCCCCACAGCGCCCGTACCGGGTCGCCGGGGAGCACGTTGACCATGATGAAGATCAACAGGGTTGTCCCGATGAAGACCGGGATCATCTGGAGCAGTCGCCGCGCGACATATCGCCCCATTGGTGCCTCCGTCCAATCCGGAGCCGCCCGAAGCGACGCCCGGGATCGCCGGGCGTCGCTTCGGGGAGATGGCTCCGACGCCTACTTCTCGAAGACCTCGATGTCGGTGAGGACGGGGTCTCCGGCCTGGTCGAACTTGACGTCCTTCACGTTCTTGGAGTACGCGGAGAGCGTCTTGTTGTACCAGAGCGGGATGCCCGGGAACGTCTCTGCCAACCGCTTCTCGGCCTGCTGGTAGAGCGTCGCGGACTCGTCGATGGTCTTGGCCGCATCGGCCTTCTTGGTCAGCTCGTCGAACTTCTTGTCCGAGTAGCCGCCCTTGTTGCCGTCGACGCCCGTGCCGTAGAGGTCGGCGAGGAAGTTGCCGTTGAACGGGTAGTCGAGCACCCAGCCCGACCGGTACATCGCCTTGACCTGCTTCTTGTCCCGCACCTCGGTGTCGGCCTGGAAGTCGGTCTTCGGGTCGCCGGTGCACTTCACGCCGGTCGACTTGGTGATGCTGTTGCACACCGCCGTGACCCAGCCCTTGTGCGGCTGGTCGGCGTTGTACTGGATGGTGATCGCGTTGCCGGGAACGCCGCCGCCGTCCTTGACGAACTGCTTGGCCTTCTTCGGGTTGAACTTGCAGAACTCACCACAGGCGCCGGCCTTGTAGCCCTTGACGCCCTTGGCGACCCAGCCCGTGGCCGACTCACGCGTACCGGCGAAGGTGGTCTTCGCGATGGTGTCGCGGTCGATGGCCATCGACAGGCCCTGGATGACCTTGACGTCGACGTCCTTGAACGCCTTGCTGTAGAACGCCGGGTTGACCGTGTTGATCGCCGAGAAGTCCTGCTCGATGGCGCGGTCGCCGAAGTCCTGCTTGAAGTTCGCGAGCTCGCTGTCCGGGATCAGCGGCATCGTGTCGACGTTGTCCGAGCGCAGGTCGTTGTACGCGGCCTGCGGCGTCGTGTACGCCTTGAAGTTGATGCCGCCGTTCTTCGGCTTGTTGGCACCCTTGTAGCCGGACCACGCGGTCACCTGGACCGACTTCTTGTGGTCCCAGCTCTTGAACTTGTAGGGGCCGTTGCCGACCGGCGCCTCGCCGTACTTCTTCGGGTCCTTCAGCGCTGCCGAGGGCATCGGGTAGAAGGGCGCGTAGACGAGCTTGTACGCGTAGTACGGGATACCCGTGTTCAGCGTGATGGTGAAGGTGTTGTCGTCGACGACCTTCAGGCCCGACATCTCCTTCGACTTGGCCTTGCCCTTTTCGGGGTGGACCTTGTCGTAACCGACGATGTCGCGGTACCAGCCACTGTTCTGCTGGCCGTTGGCCGGGTCGGCCGCCCAGTTCCAGGCGTCGACGTACGACTTGGCGGTGACAGCCTCACCGTTGTGGAACTTCCAGCCCGACTTCAGCTTGACGGTCCACACCTTGTTCGCCTTGTCGGGGGTGACCGACTCGGCGTTCTCGTAGGTGATGTTGCCCTGCTTGTCGTAGTGGACCAGGCCCGTGAAGAGCGAGTCGATGACGACGCTGCCGTACGCCTCCATGGTGTTGGAAGGCTGCAGGGCGTTCTGCGGCTCACCATTGGCGTAGCTGACGATCCCCTTCGGGTCGACCTTGCCACTGCCGCCGCTGCTGTCGTCGCCGCCACCACAGGCCGTTGCCGTCAGCGCCACGACACCCGCTATCGCGACCCACTTGGCGCTCTTGGCACCACGCATGGGGTTCCTCCTCATGAGTCCACTTGTTCACTACAAGAGGGGGTACGTGAATCCGCGCCGACACCCCTGACGGCGCGTAGATCGAAGTACCCCAGTGTGCTCGTGAGTCGGCGCTCCCCACAGCGCGTGACCCATTGACCCGAGCTATACGCGGTCAACTATTAGCCATGAGGTACCGCCCGACCACACTCTTTTGGTCTCGGTTCAATCACACCTGGTGCGTACAACTTCCAAAATCCGGACAAACCGATCCGAGATAGATGGTTGCGAAACGGACGTGTTACACATCTAACGGTCAACGCCGTCCGCATTCCGGACAGATGGTCCGGGAAAACCGGTTGCGGCTGACCGCGCCGGAGGCGACTGCCGGCGTCTTCGGGGGCGGCTCTGTGGACGCGCGTAGATGCGCGGAGAGTCGCGACGACGGGAAACCGTCGACCCCCGGGGCCCGGGCCAGCGTAGTGCCCCTGAGGGCCCTTCAAGGGGGTAAAACCCGCAGACGCACGAAAGCCGGCCCCCGCCACTTCCCGGAGGAAGGGCGGAAACCGGCCTCGTATGCCGAATTCGCCGGGCGTCAGCCGTGCTTGGCGCGCGAGGCGCTGCGGCCGCGCTGCTTCTGGTCCAGGACGACCTTGCGGATACGCACGGTCTCCGGGGTCACCTCGATGCACTCGTCGTCGCGGCAGAACTCCAGGGACTGCTCCAGGGAGAGCTTGCGGGCGGGCACGACGTTCTCGGTCGTGTCCGCGGAAGCCGCACGCATGTTGGTGAGCTTCTTCTCCTTGGTGATGTTCACGTCCATGTCGTCGGCGCGCGAGTTCTCGCCGACGATCATGCCCTCGTACACCTCGGTGCCGGCCTCGGTGAAGATGACACCGCGCTCCTGGAGGTTGACCATCGCGAACGGCGTGACCGAACCCGAGCGGTCCGCGACGAGCGAGCCGTTGTGACGGGTGCGCAGGTCGCCGAACCACGGCTCGTGACCCTCGAAGATCGAGTGCGCGATGCCGGTACCGCGGGTCTGGGTCAGGAACTCCGTACGGAAGCCGATGAGACCACGCGACGGAACGATCCACTCCATGCGGATCCAGCCGGAGCCGTGGTTGGTCATCGTCTCCATGCGGCCCTTGCGGGTCGCCATCAGCTGCGTGATGGCGCCGAGGTGCTCCTCGGGGGAGTCGATCGTCATGCGCTCGATCGGCTCGTACGTCTTGCCGTCGATCTGCTTGGTGACGACCTCGGGCTTGCCGACGGTCAGCTCGAAGCCCTCGCGGCGCATCTGCTCGACCAGGATGGCGAGCGCGAGCTCACCGCGGCCCTGGACCTCCCAGGCGTCGGGACGCTCGGTGTCCAGGACACGGAGCGAGACGTTACCGATGAGCTCCTTGTCCAGACGGTCCTTCACCTGGCGGGCGGTGACCTTGTGGCCCTTGCCGCCCTTGCCGACGAGCGGCGAGGTGTTGGTGCCGATGGTCATGGAGATCGCGGGCTCGTCGACCGTGATCAGCGGGAGCGCGACCGGGTTCTCGGGGTCGGCGAGGGTCTCGCCGATCATGATGTCCGCGATACCGGCGATGGCACAGATGTCACCGGGGCCCGCCTTCTCGGCGGGCTTGCGGGTGAGCGCCTCGGTCATCATCAGCTCGGTGATGCGGACGTTGGCCATCGTGCCGTCACGCTTGATCCACGCGACGGTCTGGCCCTTCTTCAGCTCGCCCTGCTCGACACGGCACAGCGCGATACGGCCGAGGAAGTTGTCGGCGTCGAGGTTCGTGACGTGGGCCTGGAGGGGCGCGTCCTCGTCGTACTCCGGAGCCGGGACGGTGTCCAGGATCGTGGAGAAGAACGGCTCCAGGTTGTCGCTGTCCGCCGGGACGGTGCCGTCCTCCGGCTTGGTCAGCGAGGCGACGCCGTCACGGGCGCAGGCATAGACGATCGGGAACTCGATCTGGTCCTCGTCCGCGTCCAGGTCCAGGAACAGGTCGTACGTCTCGTCGACGACCTCGGCGATGCGCGAGTCGGGACGGTCCGTCTTGTTGATGCACAGGATGACCGGCATCTTCGCGGCCAGCGCCTTGCGCAGGACGAAGCGGGTCTGGGGCAGCGGGCCCTCGGACGCGTCCACGAGCAGGACGACCGCGTCCACCATCGACAGGCCGCGCTCGACCTCGCCACCGAAGTCGGCGTGGCCGGGGGTGTCGATGATGTTGATCGTGATGACGTCGCCGCCATCCTTGGGGTGGTACTTGACGGCCGTGTTCTTGGCCAGGATCGTGATGCCCTTCTCACGCTCCAGGTCGTTCGAGTCCATCATGCGGTCGTCGAGCGACTCGGCTGCGTGCGCGGCGAAGGAGCCGGCCTGCTTGAGCATGGCGTCGACCAGGGTGGTCTTGCCGTGGTCGACGTGGGCGACGATGGCAACATTACGAATGTCATGGCGCGTGGGCATACGAGCTGCGCTTCTCCCGGGAAGAGTGGACGGCGGCGCGTACGGTCCGGTACGCGTGCCCTGCCGGGCAGACAACACGCCACGGCCTCACCCCAGTCTACGGCCCTTACGCGGAGGTGACCTCCGCGGGGGCCTCGCGGGCGGCCTGACCAGGGGTTTTGCGGTTCTTCCGAGGGGTGGACCGGGGGTGTGGGCGGAGATGCCGGGCAGGGGCGGGCGCAGAAAAGTACGCACGGGTCAATGGGTGGGAACGACCTTGCCCGCCGGGGGCGCCGGCGGGCAAGGGAGTTGAGCTGGATCTGAGTGTGACCTACGCCGTGTGACCTGCGGCGGAGCTACTTCGCGGGCTTGGCCGCGGGCTTCTCGCCCGGCTTCAGGAAGCCCATGTCCTCGTAGTTCGGGGCCTGGAATCCGAACGCGCCCGCGTTCGCGAGGTTCGAGCGGGCCGCCGTCAGCTGGGGTCGCTGATAGAGGGGAATGGACCCGGCCTCGGCCCAGATGCGGGCGTCCGCCTTCTTGACCAGGGCCCGGCTCTCGTCCTCGTCCAGCTCCCCCATCGCCTGATCGAACAACTGGTCGATGTGGTCCGTGCCGACCCGCGTGTAGTTCTGCTCGACGTTCAGCGAGCCGTCCGCGGCCGGGATCGGCTTGGCGAAGATCGGACGCGCATCCGTGGCCGGGAAGGCCGTCGCGGGCCAGGAGTAGAGGGCGAGGTCGTACTGACCGGACGCGATGTGGTCCTTGAAGTAGCTGTCGTCGGCGACCTTCGACGTCTCCGTGCTGATCCCGATCTTCTCCAGCATCCGCGAAATCCGGTCGGCCACGGTCCGCAGCGACTCCGAGCCCTCCCCGGAGGGCAGGACGAAGCGCAGGGTGAGGGGCTTGCCGTCCTTGGCCATGGGGCCGCCCGCCGCCGCGGGGTCACCGGCGGGGGCCGCGGTGCCCTTGGGGGCGTATGCGCCGGGCGCGCCGCCCTTGGCCTCGTCCTGCTTCTTCGCGTGCTTTTCCGCGTGCTTGCCCGAATGCTTCTCGGCGCGCTGCTTGGCGTGCTCGCCGGGGTCCTTCTTCTTCTCCTTGTCCGCCTCGCGGTGAGCCGTGAGCGACGCGGCCTGGCGGGTCAGCGCCGCCTGCTGGTAGGCGGCGGCCGGAGCGGGCGCGAGCACCGAGGTGCCGCTGTCGCCCGGCTTCTGGTCGTCCTCGCCGACGATGTACGTGCCGTCGTCGCCCGAGTCCTCGCCGGAGTCCCCGGAGTCGTCCGAGCCGCTGGAGTCGCTGGACCCGGAGCCGCTGGAGCCGGAGTCCGACTTCGACTTCTTGGCGTCCGCCTCCGACCCGGCCGTCTTGCCCTTCGGCTCCTTCAGCGGACCGCCCGGCGTCCACCCCGCGTCGGCGAGCAGCGCCCGCGCCTCGGCGGTGTCCTGGTCGCCCAGGGCCCCGCTGTTGTCCGCGTACGCCTGCTGACCGGCCAGGGCCAGGTGGCTGCCGACCGGCTTGGCGGGCAGGCCGAGCGGCGAGAGCACCGCCTTGGCGAGTTCGTCGCGGTCCAGGGCGCGGGCCACCGCGCGCCGTACCCGGTCGTCGGCGAGCGGGCCCTCGGTGCCGTTGAGGGCGAGCTGGGTGTAGGCCGGTTCGAGGGACTTGCGCACGGTGTAGCTCCGCAGGCCCGTCTGCTCGGTCGCGTACTTCTTGATCGCCCGGTGGCTCTTGGCGCGGGCCTGCTGCTCGGTGTCGGCCGCCTCCTCGTCGGAGCCGTTGGCGATCGCCCAGGAGCGCAGCGCCTTGGCGGGCGTCAGCCGCGCCTCGGGGCCGTGGCTCAGCGGGCCCTGCGCCCCCTGGTCGCGGGCCGCGTTCGCGATGCGCCGCGCCTCGGGGGCGTCGATCTCGGCGAGGTCGATCTTCCCCGCCGCGAGCGCCGCGGCCCGCGTACTGCGCGGCACCTCACGCAGGACGAGCTTGGACAGCTTGGCGGGCCTGCCCCACCAGCGCGGGTTGCGGGTCAGCGTGACCTCTTCCGCCTTGCTGTCGAACTCCTGTACGGCGAAGGGGCCCGCGCTCACCTTGAGCTTGCGCCGCGCACCGTCGTTGAAGGCGTCGGGCGTGCCCATGACCTCCTTCGGGTACAGCGGCGAGAAGAGGGAGCGCCAGTCCGCGTACGGCTTGTTGAAGGTGACGCGCACCTCCAGGTTGTTCTCGCCCCGCTCGATCTTCTCGATGCGGTCGTACCCCGCGTTGCGCGCCGTCCAGTACGCGCTGTCCTTGCCGGACAGGGCGCGCTGCTGCGCCGCGAAGTCATCGGCGCCGACCTCACGGCCGTCGCTCCACACCGCCTGCTGGTTGAGCTTGTAGAGCACGACCTGCTTGGGCTCGCGCTCGACGACCTCCGCGGACTCCAGGAAGTCGGCGTTCCGCTGCGGCCTGCCCATCGCGTCAAGACGGAACATCGAGGGAAGCACCGCGCCCGCGATGCGCGAGGTGCCCGCGTCGGCGTCCGACTGGAACGAGTTGAGGGTCTCCGGCATCGCGTCGACGGCCCAGTTCATGGTCCCGCCGTCGGCGACGCGGTCGCGGGCCGCGGGCGCGACGTCCTGACCGGCCGTCGGGGTGCCCGCCTCGTCCTGAGAGCTGCAGGCGGCGAGGGCGGGCAGAGCCAGCACGCCCGTGGCGAGGAACACGGCAGATCTCAGTCTGGCGCGGTCTGGGGTCATGGCGGGTACCTCCGGGGCTCGCCCGGCCGCCCGCTACCAGGACCGGGGCCGGGTTTGATCACGTTTGGCGGTATATGGAGCTGATCACATCTATCGATCCACTGAAGGGGACGGGACCCGGCCCGCGGGAGCGACACGGCGCGGGGGCGGCGGATGCCACTCGTGCGGCCCAACCCGACCCCGCCCGGCGTGACCGAGCGTGACGACCGCCTCTGCTCGCGCCCCGAAGCGCGGTCGGAGCCACGGCGTACACCCCGGCGCGTTTCGGCCAGTGCGAGCCGGGAATCCCGGCAGATCCCTTCACAAGCCGGGATGTGACGCGCGACACTCGCAGGCGCATGAACGTTGCCGCCGCACCCCTGAAGTGAGGGCAAGTCATGGCTCTGCAGGATGATCTGACGGCTGTTCAGCGCTGCGTCGACGATCTGGTCCGCACCGTCGGCAAGCTGGAGCAGCAGGTCGGCGAGGGTTCCGGGGGCGGTCTGGCGGGGCTCGACGTCCGCCGTGTCCGCACGGACGCCGACCATCTGCGCGAGAGCGTCGCGCTCCTTCGCGCCACGGCCTCCGGTCAGGGCGGCGCCCCGCAGAAGCGGCCCGACCTGGTCACCATCCCCGATACGCCGTACGACAGCTCTCTGTGGACGGACTCGGACGACGAGGGCCTGGGCGCGCGCGACCGGCGTGCCCCCTGAGACACCCCCGCCCTGAGCACTGCCGTCCCCGACCTCAGGACTAAGGAGTCGAGCCTCGTTGGCCACTGGCACGGAACCTCATCTGAAAAGCGGTCAGGATTCCGGCGGCGTGAGAGCGGCGACGCGCGCCGCGATCGGCGCTGCCCATCTGCGGACCGACCGCTGGTGGCTCGCGCCCGCCGCGACCGCCGCCGGGCTCTTCGCCTTCGTCGTCTACTCGACGTGGCGGGCCTTCGCGAACGCGGACTACTACGCGGCGCCCTACGTATCGCCGTTCTACTCGCCGTGCCTCGCCGAGAACTGCGAGCCGATGCGGTCGGGACCCAACTGGGAGATCTTCGGCAGCTGGTGGGGCCTGTCCCCCGCCCTGCTGATCCTGATCTTCCCTCTCGGCTTCCGGCTGACCTGCTACTACTACCGCAAGGCCTACTACCGGGGCTTCTGGGCCTCGCCGCCCGCCTGCGCGGTGGCCGAGCCGCACAAGAAGTACTCCGGAGAGACCCGCTTCCCGCTGATCCTGCAGAACATCCACCGCTACTTCTTCTACGCGGCGGTTCCGGTGGCGTGCATCCTCACGTACGACACCGTGCTCTCGTTCCGTGACGAGCACTACGAGTGGGGCCACATGGGCCTTGGCACCCTCGTCTTCCTGGTCAACATCACGCTGATCTGGGCCTACACACTCTCCTGTCACTCCTGCCGGCACATCGTCGGCGGCAAGCTCAAGCACTTCTCCAAGCACCCCGTGCGGTACCGCATGTGGCAGTGGGTCGGAAAGCTCAACGCACGGCACATGCTGCTCGCCTGGGCCTCCTTGGTGAGCGTGGCGCTCGCCGACTTCTACGTGTATCTGATCGCGTCCGGCGTCTTCGACGATCCGAGGTTGTTCTGATGTCTCAAGTGGAGCGGCAGCAGTGGGATGTTGTCGTGGTGGGAGCCGGCGGCGCGGGCCTGCGGGCAGCGATCGAGGCACGTGAGCAAGGCGCGCGTACCGCCGTGATCTGCAAGTCCCTGTTCGGCAAGGCCCATACGGTGATGGCCGAGGGCGGCATCGCGGCCTCCATGGGCAACGTGAACTCCGGCGACAACTGGCAGGTCCACTTCCGCGACACCCTGCGCGGCGGCAAGTTCCTCAACCAGTGGCGGATGGCCGAGCTGCACGCGCGCGAGGCACCCGACCGCGTCTGGGAGCTGGAGACCTGGGGCGCCCTGTTCGACCGCACGGCCGACGGACGGATCTCGCAGCGCAACTTCGGAGGGCACGAATACCCCCGCCTCGCGCACGTCGGCGACCGGACCGGCCTCGAACTGATACGCACGCTCCAGCAGAAAATCGTCTCCCTCCAGCAGGAGGACGAACGCGAATTCGGCGACTACGAAGCACGCCTGAAGGTCTTCCAGGAGTGCACGGTCACCCGCGTCCTGAAGGACGGCGAGCGGGTGAGCGGCACGTTCTGCTACGACCGTGAGTCCGGCCGCTTCTTCGTGCTCGAAGCCCCGAGCGTCGTCCTGGCGACCGGTGGCATCGGCAAGTCCTTCAAGGTGACGTCGAACTCGTGGGAGTACACGGGCGACGGCCACGCGCTCGCGCTGCTCGCCGGAGCGCCGCTCCTGAACATGGAGTTCGTGCAGTTCCACCCCACGGGGATGGTCTGGCCGCCTTCGGTGAAGGGCATCCTGGTCACCGAGTCGGTGCGCGGCGACGGCGGGGTACTGCGCAAC
>NZ_JBNNJZ010000225.1:0-12693 GCF_050270335.1 Streptomyces sp. NPDC059900 | reverse complement strand
CGTCCGGGCCAAGCTGCCCTACCTCGCCGAACTGGGCGTGGACGCCCTGTGGTTCAGCCCGTGGTACCTCTCGCCCATGGTGGACGGCGGCTACGACGTCGCCGACTACCGCGTGATCGACCCGGCGTTCGGCACTGTCGCCGAGGCGGAGAAACTCATCGCCGAGGCCCGCGCCCTTGGCATCCGCACCATCGTCGACATCGTCCCCAACCACGTGTCCGACCAGCACGCCTGGTTCAAGGCCGCCCTGGCCGCAGGACCCGGCGCCCCCGAACGCGACCTCTTCCACTTCCGGGCCGGACGCGGCACACACGGTGAACTCCCGCCCAACGACTGGCCTTCGCAGTTCTCGGCGAGGGCGTCGACCTGGACCCGGGTCGAGGACGGCGAGTGGTACCTCCATCTCTTCGCCCCCGAGCAGCCCGACCTCAACTGGGCCCACCCGGCGGTCCGCCAGGAGCACGAGGACGTGCTGCGGTTCTGGTTCGAGAGGGGCGTGGCGGGCGTGCGCATCGACTCCGCGGCCCTGCTCGCCAAGGACCCCGCGCTGCCCGACTTCACCGAAGGCGTCGACCCGCACCCGTTCGTCGACCGCGACGAACTGCACGCCGTCTACCGCTCCTGGCGGGCCGTCGCCGACGCGTACGCGGCCGTCTTCGTCGGCGAGGTGTGGCTCCCCGACGCCGAACGCTTCGCCCGCTATCTGCGCCCCGACGAGCTGCACACCGCCTTCAACTTCTCCTTCCTGTCCTGCCCCTGGGAGCCGCGGCGGCTGCGCGCGTCCATCGAGGCCACCCTCGCCGAGCACGCCCCGGTCGGCGCCCCCGCCACCTGGGTGCTGTGCAACCACGACGTGACCCGCACGGTGACGCGCTTCGGCCGGCGGGACACCAGCTTCGACTTCGCCACCAAGGCGTTCGGCACCCCCACGGACCTGGCCCTCGGCACACGCCGGGCCCGTGCCGCGGCCCTGCTCGCGTTGGCCCTGCCCGGCGCGGTCTACGTCTACCAGGGCGACGAACTGGGCCTGCCCGAGGCCGACATTCCCCCGGACCGCATCCAGGACCCCATGCACTTCCGCTCCGGCGGCACCGACCCCGGCCGCGACGGCTGCCGGGTGCCGCTGCCCTGGGCGGCGGCCGAACCGCACGCGGGCTTCGGTTCGATGACGGGGCCCTGGCTTCCGCAGCCGGAGGGCTGGCCCTCGTACGCCGCCGATCTGCAGGCCGCCGACCCCCGCTCGATGCTGGCGCTCTACCGTGCCGCCCTGCGCCTGCGCCGCATCGAACCGGGCCTCGGCGACGGCCGGCTGACCTGGCTGCCCGCGGCCGGGGGCGTGCTGGCGTTCGTCCGCGAGCCGGGCCTGGCCTGCGTCGTCAATCTCGCCGACGAAGCCTGCGAACTCCCCGCCCACACCCGCCTTCTGCTGGCCAGCGGCCCCTTGGACGAGGCGGGCCGGCTGCCGCGGGACACGGCGGTGTGGCTGCGCGTCTGACCGCAGGTCTTCGGCGCTGCTACGGTTCCTGCCGCGTGCCGTCGAGGACGGTGTCGACGAAGCGGCGGCGCGGTACGTCGTTCGCGGCGAACCACAGGCCGAGCCGGTGATCGGCGTCGGGCAGGACGACGCGGGTGAAGCGTGAGCGCGACGCACCCAGGGCCCCGGCGACGGCCTCGGTCACGGCGGGCGGGATCACCGCGTCGACGGCCGGGGTGACGAGCACCGCCCGGACGGACAGGCGGCGGAAGACATCGAGGGCGGGGGAGCGGCGCCAGCTGTCCGGCGTCCGGATGATCTCGGTGAACCCGGCGGCGAAGGGCACGGGCCAGGCTTCGGCGCCGTAGACCGCGGGTGCGCACAGCCCGATGGAGGCCACCCGTGGTCCGTAGTGCGCGGCCAGGTCGGCGACGGTGTGCCCGCTCATGCTGAACCCGATGAGCACCAGGCGGCGTCCGCCGGGCACATGACGGTCGATCACGGCGCGGGCCTGCGTGAACCGGCGGCGCAGGCTCAGCTCGCCGAGCCGTCCGGAGCTTTCGCCGTGGCCGGAGAAGTCGAAGGCCAGGGACTGGTGCCCGCGCGCGGCGAAGTCGGCCATCAGCGCGGTGAAGCGGGCCTTGTCGCTGGTGCCGGCGCCGTGCAGGAACACGACGGCCAGGGGCGCGTCCTCCCGCCCTGCGGGCGGCGGCGCCTCGGCCTCCACCTGGGTGCAGCTGAGGGTTTCGCCGTCGCCGTACAGGGTGAAGTGCCGTGGCGTGCAAGCGGGTTCGAGGTCGGCCGGCGGGCTCATGTCGCTCATGCGGTCTCGGTTTCCATGGTGCCGGTACGGGTGGCGGCGGGCCGGGAGCGCAGGATTCCTGCGGTGCAGGCGGCCAGGACGCAGAATGCCACGGGCAGCAAGAACGTGAGGTTGAGCGGGACGACGTGCGTGAGCGGTCCGATGACGGCGGGCCCGGCGAGCATGCCGAGATAGCCCAGGCCCGCCACCCGGGAGACGTTGGCTCCGGCGGCGTCCTGATCGGCGTGGCCCGCGGCGCTGAAGAGCTGCGGGATGCAGCCGGAGAGCCCGATGCCGAAGACCGTCCAGCCGATCAGGGCGAGCGGTATCCACGGGGACAGCGCGGCCACCGTCATGCCCGCGGCGGCCACCGACGCGCCGTGGCGGAGCACGGCCACCGGGCCGTAGCGCGCGGCCACCCGGTCGGCGAGCAGGCGGCCCGCGGTCATGGCCGTGGCGAAGGCGCCGTAGGCGAGGGCGGCGGTGGCGGCCGGGGCGTCCAGGGTGTCCCGCAGGTGCAGCACGCTCCAGTCGTTGGCGACGCCTTCGCAGAGCATGAGCATCAGGGCGAGGGCGGCAAGGATCCAGATGCGCCGGGGTGTCGTGCGCCGGGGCGCCGCCTTGGGTGTGTCGGCCGGTTCGGCGGGGCGGGCCTCGCGGCGCAGCAGTGCGGGGGCGCAGAGCGCGGCGACGGCGAGGCCGAAGAGGGCCACGGCGCCCAGGGTCGCCGCCGGGGTTATCTCCTGGCTGAGGGTGCGGGCGCCGAGCAGGGCGGCCAGGACACCGCCGATGGAGAAGGCGGCATGGAAGGCGGACATCACGGGCCGTCCGTAGCCGCGTTCCACCTGGACGGCGTGGGCGTTCATGCTGACGTCGAGGCAGCCGTTGCCCAGGCCGAGCACCAGCAGCGCCGCGCCGAGCGCCCAGGCGCTCGTGGCGAGCCCCGGCAGGAGCACCGCCGCACTGCACAGGGCCGCGCTGAGGGGGACGACAATGCGGGCGCCGAAGCGGTCGGTCAGCGGGCCCACCAGCTGCATGCCGGCGAAGGCGCCCGCGCCGAGCAGCAGCAGGAGCCAGCCCAGTACCGCGTGGCTGATGCCGGCGCGGTGTTCGACCGCCGGGATGTGGACGATCCACATCCCCATGAGGAAGCCGTTGAGGGTGAAGTAGGCGAAGGTGGCCAGTCGGCCCGAGCGCAGCGATCTTTCCATGCGAACGAACATAACGAACATGAAGCCTGTTCGGAAGATTGCGTATCGAACTCGATTATTGTTTGATTGCAGCATGGCGAGCAGCAGTGCAGAACGACTGAGGCAGATCACCGATGCCGTGCGCGAGGCCGGGCGGATCGGTGTCGCGGAGCTGGCGGAGCTGACCGGCGCCTCGGAGATGACCATCCGCCGCGACCTGGAGGCCCTGGCCGACCAAGGCGTCCTCGAGCGCTATCGGGGCGGAGCCAGGAGCCTGCTGCTGCGCGGCGAGGAGCCGCCCTTCGCGCTGCGGGCGCAGGAGGGCCTGGAGGCCAAGCGGCGCATCGCCGCCGAGGTCGCGGGGCTGATCGCGGACGGCGAGTCCGTCGTCGTCGACAGCGGCACCACCTGCCTGGAAGTGGCCCGCGCCCTGGAGCCGCGCCGCCTGACCGTGATGCCGCTCTCCCTCCACGCGGTGAACGCGCTGAGCGGTGCGCCGCAGCTGACGCTGCTGGTCCCCGGTGGCCGGCCCCGGCCGGGTGAGCTGGCCCTGACCGGCCCGCTGACCGAGGCGTCCCTGGCCGCCCTGCGCTTCGACACCGCGGTCATCGGCTGCTGCGGACTGAACGCCGCGCACGGCCTGACCGCCTACGACCTGGACGACGCCGCGGTCAAGCGCGCCGCGATCGCCTCGGCCCGCCGCGTCATCGCCGTCGCGGACGCCCCCAAGCTCTCCCGCACGGCCCTGGCCTTCGTCGCTCCCGCCGCCGCCCTGCACGCCGTCGTCACCGACGAGGCCGCCGCGCAGGACGAGACCGACGCGCTGGCCGCCGCCGGCGTCACCGTGCGAAAGGTGTGAGCCCGTGCCCCGCTCGCCCGCATCCGCCGACGTGGTGCTCTTCGACCTGTTCGGCGTCATCGCACGCCACCAGTCCGCCGAGGGCAAGGACCGCCTCGTCCGCACGGCGGAGGTTCCCGCCGCGGCGTTCTGGGACGCCTACTGGGCGCGACGGCAGCCCTACGACCGGGGCGAGTTGACCGGCCCCGCCTACTGGCGCCAGGTGGCCGACACCCTCGCCGTGCGCTTCGACGAGCGCCGGATCGCGGAGCTCGTCGAGGCCGATGTCGCCGGCTGGAGCGCGGTGGACGAGACGATGGTCGCCCTGGTCGAAGAGCTCGCGGCATCCGGCCGCCGTATCGCCCTGCTCTCCAACATCCCCGAAGAGCTGGCCACTTACTACGAGGAACACCACCGCTGGCTCAAGCACTTCCCCCTGCGCGCCTTCTCCTGCCGCATGGGCCACGCCAAGCCGGAGCCGGGCGCCTACCAGTGGTGCCTGCGCGCCCTGAACACCGACCCGAACCACGTCCTGTTCGTGGACGACCGCGAGGAAAACATCCGCGCCGCCGAGACGACAGGCATCCGCGGCCACCTCTTCACCGACCCGGAGCGGCTGAAGACGGTCCTCTGAGCCCTGCGGCAACCGGTCACCCGGCGGGCGAGGGTGATCGTGAAGCGCCTGGCGGGCGGCGGCCGTGGTGTCGCAGGCGTGGCGAGCGGCGTGCAGGAAGGTCGCTTCGGTCATGGTTCGTGACCGTAGTGCTGTGCTTCTTTTTCGACCGTGATCAGCGGCGGCTGAGCCCTATCTGGCGGGTGGCCGGAACGTCGTGGGTGGCCCGGATAAACCCCGCGCGGAGCAAGATCACTGCTTCGAGTGCCCCGAACGGCCTTACCCGGCAACTCGGGTGCAACGGCCGTTAAATGGTCCCCGGATCCGAACGACTTCCCTGAGGTCACCCACCCCTCAACTTCCATTTTCGCGGTTTGGCGCACCTATGCCCTTTACCTCCCTTGCGAAGGAGAGCTCGCCCGATGACCGTTGAGACCAGCCCGGAAGCACAGCTGGAGCCGCCCCGGCAGACCAGTCTGGGCACTGCGGCTGCCCGCAACCTCGCCACCACTACCAAGTCCGCCCCGCAGATGCAGGAGATCACCTCCCGCTGGCTGCTGCGGATGCTCCCCTGGGTGGAGACCAAGGGCGGCGCCTACCGGGTCAACCGCCGGCTGAGCTACACCGTCGGAGACGGACGTATCGAGTTCGTCCAGGACGGCGGCGACGTCCGGGTGATCCCGCGGGAACTCGGCGAACTGGCCATCCTGCGCGGCTTCGACGACGTGGAGGTGCTGACCGCGATCGCGGACCGCTGCGTCCAGCGCGACTTCAGCGCCGGCGAGGTCCTCGTCGAGCGCGGAGCCCCCGCCGGGCAGCTCCATCTGATCGCCCACGGCCGCATCGACCGCAAATCCGTCGGCAAGTACGGCGACGACGTCGGCCAGGGCGTCCTCGCCGACGGCGACCGGTTCGGCGAGGACGCCCTTCTGGACACCGACGCCAGATGGGATTCCACGGCGACCGCCGAGACCTCCGGCACCCTGCTCACCCTCTCCCGCGAGGACTTCGCCGCCGTGCAGGCCTCGGCGCCCGGCCTCCAGGCCCACATCGAGGAGTTCAGGCGGCTCCCCGAGCAGCGCCAGAACAAGCACGGCGAGGCCGAGATCGCGATGTCGGCCGGACACACCGGCGAATTCGCCCTGCCCGGTGCCTTCGTCGACTACGAACTCAAGCCGCGCGAGTACGAACTCTCCGTCGCCCAGACCGTCCTGCGGGTCCGCACCAGGGTCGCCGACCTCTACAACGACCCGATGAACCAGACCGAGGAACAGCTCAGGCTCACCATCGAGGCGCTGCGTGAGCGCCAGGAGCACGAGCTGATCAACAACCGGGAGTTCGGCCTGCTCCACAACGCCGACTTCAAGCAGCGCATCCAGCCCCACTCGGGTCCGCCCACCCCGGACGACCTCGACGAACTGCTCTGCCGCCGCCGGGGCACGAAGCTGCTGCTCGCCCACCCCAAGACCATCGCGGCGATCGGGCGCGAGTTCAACGCCCGCGGCCTCTACCCGGATCACGTCGACCTCGGCGGCCAGCAGGTACCGGCCTGGCGCGGCGTCCCGATCCTGCCCTGCAACAAGATCCCCATCACCAAGGAGCAGACCAGCTCCATCCTCGCCATGCGCATCGGCGAGGACAACCAGGGCGTCATCGGCCTGCACCAGACCGGCCTGCCGGACGAGTACGAACCGGGTCTGTCGGTGCGCTTCATGGGCATCAACGAACAGGCGATCATCTCCTACCTGGTCAGCACCTACTACTCCGCCGCGATCCTGGTGCCCAGCGCGCTCGGCGTGCTCGAGAACGTGCAGATCGCCCGCAGGAGCTCCTAGCGGGTCCGCGGGTCCGAGGGCCCGAAGGATCCGCCGGACGGTCACGACAGCCCGGACCTTCCCGGGCCGGGCACGTATGCCCGGATCCGGGAAGGGCCACCCATCCCATCAAGGAGCCACGGATGCCCGACTCCGGGTCTTCCCCGCTGCGTCCGAGCC
Source organism: Streptomyces sp. NPDC059900 (assembly GCF_050270335.1). NCBI lineage: Bacteria > Bacillati > Actinomycetota > Actinomycetes > Kitasatosporales > Streptomycetaceae > Streptomyces > Streptomyces sp. NPDC059900. The sequence continues at coordinate 5,782 of NZ_JBNNJZ010000225.1, read as the reverse complement.
CGCCCGCCGCAGCGGCTCGCCTCGGGGCCCCCGTCCCTACGTACACGCACGGCGTTCTGCCCGGCCCGCCCCCGGCCGCCCCCCGGCAGGCGGAGGTCGCAGCTGCCCCGGCCAGGCAGCCGAGCGCCGCCCTGGAGCGGATCCTGAGCGGCCCCAGCGGCCTGGGCACGGCGGGCCTGAGCCTGGCCCGGCATCCGGAACCGGCGGCTCCCGAGGCTCCCGAGCCCCCCGCGGCACCGAAGGCGCCGGCGGACGCCCTGCACATCCCGGGTCTCTACTACCACCCGGTGGCCGAGCCCGACCCGGTGCGGGTGGAGGAGGTCAGCCGCAGGATCAAGGACTGGGCGGTGGAGGAGGTCGAGCTGTTCCCCGAGGAGTGGGAGGGCCAGTTCGACGGCTTCTCCGTGGGGCGTTACATGGTCGCCTGCCACCCGGACGCCCCGACCATCGAGCATCTGATGGTCGCCACCCGGCTCATGGTCGCCGAGAACGCGGTCGACGACTGCTACTGCGAGGACCACGGAGGCTCGCCCGTCGGCCTCGGGGGGCGCCTTCTCCTGGCGCACACCGCCCTCGACCACCTGCACACGACGCAGGAATACCAGCCCCAGTGGGCCCAGTCGCTGCACGCGGACGCCCCGCGGCGCGCCTACCGCTCCGCGATGGAGTACTTCGTCCAGCAGGCGAGCGCCTCCCAGGCCGACCGCTACCGGCACGACATGGCCCGGCTGCACCTGGGGTATCTCGCCGAGGGCGCCTGGGCCCAGACGGACCACACCCCCGAGGTGTGGGAGTACCTGGCGATGCGGCAGTTCAACAACTTCCGGCCGTGTCCCACCATCACCGACACCGTCGGCGGCTACGAACTGCCCGCCGACCTGCACGCCCAGCCGGCCATGCAGCGGGTCCTGGCGCTCGCCGGGAACGCCAGCACCATCGTCAACGACCTCTACTCGTACACCAAGGAACTTGCCAGCCCCGGACGGCACTTGAACCTGCCCGTGGTGATCGCCGAACGCGAGGACGCCTCCGAACGCGATGCCTATCTGAAGGCGGTCGAGGTCCACAACGACCTCATGCGCGACTTCGAAGCCGCATCAGCCGCCCTGGCCGCGGCCGGCCCCGCCCCGAGCGTGCTGCGCTTCCTTCAGGGCGTGGCCGCGTGGGTCGACGGCAACCACTACTGGCACCAGACCAACACCTACCGCTACAGCCTGCCCGATTTCTGGTAAGGACGGAAACAACTGTGACCAGCACCGAGTTCACCACCGCCGACACCGCCGCCGCGTTCGTTCCCGCCCCGGCGACGCCCTACCAGGGCGACATCGCGCGCTACTGGAACAACGAGGCCAGGCCCGTGAACCTGCGCCTCGGCGACGTGGACGGGCTCTACCACCACCACTACGGCATCGGCGAGGTCGACCACGCAGCCCTGGGCGACCCCGACGACAGCGAGCACGAGAAGAAGCTGATCACCGAGCTCCACCGCCTCGAATCGGCGCAGGCCGACGTCCTCATGGAGCACCTGGGCCCGCGCGGGCACGACGACATGCTCGTGGACGCCGGCTGCGGCCGCGGCGGTTCGATGGTCATGGCGCACCAACGTTTCGGCTCCAAGGTCGAGGGCGTCACGCTCTCGGCCAAGCAGGCCGACTTCGCCAACCAGCGCGCCGGGGAACTGCGCATCCAGGACCGCGTGCGCGCCCGGGTGTGCAACATGCTCGACATGCCCTTCGAGACCGGCGAGGCCGCGGGCTCGTGGAACAACGAGTCGAGCATGTACGTCGACCTGCACGACCTGTTCGCCGAGCACTCCCGCATCCTCGAGGTCGGCGGCCGCTATGTGACCATCACGGGCTGCTGGAACCCGCGTTACGGCCAGCCCTCCAAGTGGGTCTCCCAGATCAACGCGCACTTCGAGTGCAACATCCACTCCCGCCGGGAGTACCTGCGCGCGATGGCCGACAACCGCCTCGTCCCGCAGGCCGTCATCGACCTGACGCCCGCGACCCTGCCCTACTGGGAGCTGCGGGCCACGTCTTCGCTGGTGACCGGCATTGAGGAAGCGTTCATCGAGTCGTACAAGGACGGTTCCTTCCAGTACGTCCTGATCGCGGCCGACCGCGTCTGACCGGACGTCGTGAACGAGAGCGCCGGGCCCGTCAGGCGGGGCCCGGCGCTCTCGGCACGGACATCCGGGGTGACGCGGACCGCTCCTGCTCCCCTACAGTGCGGGGCGCCCGGACCGTCCCCGCCCGTGCCGGCACACGCCGTCGAACAGGAGCAGCCCCATGGCCACGCACGCCCGCCCCGGTTCCCCCGCGCCGTCTGCCGGGCGCCGCGTCCCCGAACTCGACCCCGCCCTCGTCGAACAGTGGCAGACCGAGGGCGGGGAACTCGTCGACCTCTTCGCCCGGGCGCGCAAACGGCTCGGCGGCGTCGCCGCCTTACGGCTCGGTCCGCGCCCGACCGTCCTGATCACCTCCCCGGACGCCGTGCAGCACGTGCTCGCGCTGCACCCCGAGCGGTACGTCAAGCGCTCGCACCGCGCCCGGCTGCTCATCGGTGACGGCGTCCTGGCCGCCACGGGCGAGGCATGGCAGCGCCAACGTCGGCTGCTGCAAGGTCAGTTCACCGGCCGGGGCATGCGGCAGTACGAGCGGCGGATCACCGGGGCGGCCCGTGTCACCGCGGCGCGCTGGGCCGGATACGCCCGCACCGGGGAGGTCTTCGACGTCGGCGAGGAGATGCGCCGCTTCGCCCTGGACACCATCTGGCGCTCGCTGACCGGACATCCCCTGGACGCGGCGACCGAACGCGAACTGGACGCGGTGCCCGCCGTGGTGGCCGCGCTGCCCAGCCTGCCCGCCGACGCCGCTGCCGCGCGGGGGGCGGTCGCCGCGGAGCTGGCCCGTATCGACGCGGTGGCGAGCCGCGCCGTCGCGGCCGCGCGTGACGAGGGGGCCGGGCCGGACGGGCCGGGGCTGCTGCACGTCCTGACCGAGGCGGCCCTGACGCGCCCGGAGTACACCGACCGGCTGATCCGCGACGAGTTGGTCACCTTGCTCGTCGCCGGGCACGAGACCACCGCCGCGACCCTGACCTGGCTCCATCTCCTCCTGGACCGCAACCCGCGGGCGCGGGAGGAGGCGCTCGCCGCGGGCGCCGAGGGCTCGCCCGAGCGGCGCCAGGCCGTCCAGGCGCTGGTCCACGAAACGCTGCGCTTCTACCCGTCCGCCTGGATCCTGCCGCGCAGCGCCGCCGGGGACGACGTCCTGGCCGGGTACGAGATCGAGGCGGGCACCGACGTACTGGTCTGCCCCTACCTCACGCACCGGGACCCCGACCTGTGGGAGGACCCGGAGCGTTTTGATCCGGCGCGCTTCACCACCCTCGGACGACGCCCCGCCCACCCCGGCAGCTACTTCCCCTTCGGCATCGGCCCCCGGGCCTGCCTGGGCCTGCAGTTCGCCCTCCGGGAGTCAACCGCCCTCCTGGAACACCTGCTGCCGGCCCACACCCCTCGCTTCCGCTCCACCCCGGCGAAAGCCGCGTACGGCATCACGGTCCGCCCGGACGGCCCGACACCGGCGGTGCTCGACGGGCCGATGTCCGGGACAACCGGTAAACCCTCGTGGTAGTCAGTCGCCTCCGTGTACCGCACGGGTTGAGTTATCGCCTACAACTCCCGTTGGATTATTCGATGTTTCCCTTGCCCTACGTTGAGATGACCGCAAATCGACGGGGGAGACATGACGAATCACAGGGTCGGCGCCGCTCTTGGCGCGCTCGCCATGGGAATAGCCGTACTGCCGGCCGGAGCGGCGGTGGCGCAATCGGGGAATTCGCCTGCCGGTGCGGCAGCCGTCCAGTGCAACAAGAATCACAAGTACACGTTCAGGACGCCGGGCGACAACTACACATACGTGTACCTGAACGTGAAGGGCGGCAGCCGCAAGGGGGCCACGGTCATCACCTGGCCGTGGGCCGGCGGCAAGGGCAATGAGACCTGGTGCCTGACACCGGGACCCAACGGGTACGGATGGAATCTCCGCCCGTGGGACAATAAGAATCTGTGCCTCGACGTGCCCAAGGGCCGCTACAAGAAGGGCCAGGAGCTCATCGTCTGGAACTGCAACAAGGGAAAGAACCAGGTTTTCTCCATCATTCAGACGCACACGGACACCAACTACCTGCTCATGAGCCCGTGGTATGGGAACGGCCTGAAAATTCACCGAGGGAAGTACGACGGCAGCCCGGTTTCCCTCTGGTCGCACCAGAACAGGCACTCCATGTGGTTCTAGGCGCGGACTGTCCGCCGGCGGTGGTTACTGCACCCCGTGCGGTCGGAACTGGATGCTGATGCGGCCTCCGGTGGCGCGGGTCGACTTGGGGATGGCGTGTTCCCAGGTCCGTTGGCAGGAGCCGCCCATCACGATCAGATCGCCGTGGCCGAGCGGGCGGCGGATCGTCTCGCCGCCGTGGCGCGGGCGCAGCAGCAGGTCCCGGGGTGCCCCTACGGAGAGGATGGCGACCATCGTGTCCTCGCGGGCACCCCGGCCGATGCGGTCGCCGTGCCAGGCAACGCTGTCGCGCCCGTCGCGGTAGTGGCACAGGCCGGCCGTCGTGAACGGTTCGCCGAGTTCGGTGGCGTAGTGCGCGGAGAGGGCGTGGCGGGCCTCGTCCAGCACGGTGTGCGGGAGCGGTTGGCCGGAGCGGTAGAAGGCCAGCAGGCGCGGCACGTCCACGACCCGCTCGTACATCTGGCGGCGCTCGGCCTGCCACGGGACGTCCCGCGCCAACTGTTCGAAGAGGATGTCGGCGCCGCTGAGCCAGCCCGGCAGGACGTCGATCCAGGCCCCGTCGCCGAGGACTGTTCTGCTGATGCCTTCCAGGGGGCCCAGGCGCACGTCATCGCTCTGATCGAAGAGTGATCCCTGGAGCTGGTGCGTTGCCATGCGGCCACTGTACCGAATGATTCGAACGCTTGAGCGGATTCGAATCCGCGGCGGCTCAGCGCGACCGGCTGCCGGAGAGCAGGCGGTAGATGAACAGGACGATCACGGAGCCGACGATGGCCGCGATCCACGTCGACAGGTGGAAGAACCCGTTGATCGAGTGCACACCGAAGATCACCTTGCCCAGCCAGCCGCCGAGCAGCCCGCCCACGATGCCGATCAGCATCGTCACCAGGCAGCCTCCCGGGTCCTTGCCGGGAGTAAGGGCCTTGGCGATGGCCCCCGCGATCAGACCGATCAGGATCCAGGCGATGATGCCCACGAGCGTGTTCCTTTCCCTTGTGCGCATGTCGGCGCGGGGTCTTGCGTCCGACACTGGCACACATGTCCGCGGGCGGCCGTCCCACGCGGGACCAAGGTCCATGACGGCGGGGCGAAGGTCCCTTTTCCTGTCGCCCGACCGGGTGACGGCCGCCGGTCGGGCGCAATAGATGTGAAGAGAGCGTTGCAGGCTCTCCATGCCTTCTGGGCCGTGGGCACGTCAGTGCGGGGCAGGCGAACAGGGAGAAGCCGCGAGGAGGACGCAGCCGATGCTAGTTGTCGCTCTTTTGCTCTTGCCGGCCATGGGATTCCTGATAGTCGCCATGGACCGCATCGAGGATCTGCTGAACGGTGAAGCGCGGCCCAGAACCGGTCGGCACGCACATCACCTTCGCCTGATCCACGGTGGAGGGCAGCCGGGCCAGCATCGGGCATCCGTACCCCGGCATCACAAGGACGCTGCCTGACGCGCGAAAACGGCGCCGCGCCCGCTTCTGCAGAAG
>NZ_JBNNJZ010000224.1:0-12740 GCF_050270335.1 Streptomyces sp. NPDC059900 | reverse complement strand
ACTCCTGTGCACCATGGGGTCGTGGCCAGTCGCAGCGCAGATTCCAGTAGTTCCCGTCAGGGGAACAGCTCTTCTCCCATCGACGCCGTCTCCCTGGCGATCATCGAACAGCTTCAGGAGGACGGACGCCGTCCGTACGCCGCCATCGGCAAGGCCGTGGGCCTGTCCGAAGCGGCCGTGCGGCAGCGCGTCCAGAAGCTGCTCGACCAGGGCGTGATGCAGATCGTCGCCGTCACGGACCCGCTCACCGTGGGTTTCCGGCGCCAGGCGATGGTCGGCATCAATGTCGAGGGCGATCTGGATCCGGTCGCGGAGGCGCTGACGGCCATGGCCGAGTGCGAGTACGTGGTGATGACCGCGGGCTCCTTCGACCTGATGGTGGAGGTCGTCTGCGAGGACGACGACCACCTTCTCGAAGTGATCAACAAGCGCATCCGCGCCCTCCCCGGCGTGCGCTCCACCGAGAGCTTCGTCTATCTGAAGCTCAAGAAGCAGACCTATATGTGGGGAACCCGATAGCCGTGAGCAAGGACCTCAGCCGAACCGCGTACGACCACTTGTGGATGCACTTCACCCGCATGTCGGACTACGAGAACGCACCCGTGCCCACCATCGTGCGTGGCGAAGGCACCTACATCTACGACGACAAGGGCAAGAAGTACCTCGACGGCCTCTCCGGCCTGTTCGTGGTCAACGCCGGTCACGGTCGTCACGAGCTCGCCGAGACGGCGTACAAGCAGGCGCAGGAGCTGGCCTTCTTCCCGGTGTGGAGCTACGCCCACCCGAACGCCGTCGAGCTGGCGGACCGTCTGGCCGACTACGCGCCCGGTGACCTCAACAAGGTCTTCTTCACCACCGGTGGCGGCGAGGCCGTCGAGACCGCGTGGAAGCTGGCGAAGCAGTACCACAAGCTCACCGGCAACCACACGAAGTACAAGGTCATCTCGCGCGCGGTCGCCTACCACGGCACCCCGCAGGGCGCCCTGTCCATCACCGGTCTGCCCGCCCTGAAGGCCCCCTTCGAGCCGCTCGTCCCGGGCGCGCACAAGGTGCCGAACACGAACATCTACCGCGCGCCGATCCACGGCGACGACCCGGAGGCCTTCGGCCGCTGGGCCGCCGACCAGATCGAGCAGGAGATCCTCTTCGAGGGCCCCGAGACGGTCGCCGCCGTGTTCCTGGAGCCGGTGCAGAACGCCGGCGGCTGCTTCCCGCCGCCGCCCGGCTACTTCCAGCGCGTGCGCGAGATCTGCGACCAGTACGACGTACTGCTCGTGTCGGACGAGGTCATCTGCGCCTTCGGCCGCCTCGGCACGATGTTCGCCTGCGACAAGTTCGGCTACGTCCCGGACATGATCACCTGCGCCAAGGGCATGACCTCGGGCTACTCCCCGATCGGCGCGTGCATCGTCTCGGACCGCATCGCCGAGCCGTTCTACAAGGGCGGCAACACCTTCCTGCACGGCTACACCTTCGGCGGCCACCCGGTCTCGGCCGCGGTCGGCATCGCCAACCTCGACATCTTCGAGAAGGAGGGTCTCAACCAGCACGTGCTCGACAACGAGGACGCGTTCTACCAGACCCTGCGCAAGCTGCACGACCTGCCGATCGTCGGCGACGTCCGCGGCAACGGCTTCTTCTACGGCATCGAGCTCGTGAAGGACAAGGCCACCAAGGAGACGTTCAACGACGAGGAGACCGAGCGCGTCCTGTACGGCTTCCTCTCCAAGGCGCTCTTCGAGAACGGTCTGTACTGCCGTGCCGACGACCGTGGCGACCCGGTCATCCAGCTCGCCCCGCCGCTGATCTCCACCCAGGAGACCTTCGACGAGATCGAGGGCGTGCTGCGCCAGGTCCTCACGGAGGCGTGGACGAAGCTCTGATCCCCGTCACGGTCTCCGGTCACCATGATGTGATCGAGTGATCAACAGCGGCCCCGGGGGCACCCGTTCGAGTGAGACGGGCGCCCCCGGGCCGCGTCGTTTCCAGGCAGCGCGGCCTGGATCCCTAGCGTGCCCAGTGACCGATCGGCCCCGCCTTCGTTCCCCCGTACGGGGGAGGCAAACTGATCTGAACCGAGGTGTACGTGATGGTGGCCCCGCCGGACAACGACGTGCTGTGGGCACGCGCCCTGCACATCACACACAACGGCTCGCCCGCGCTCACCGGCGTGTCGCTGGGCGTGCGCGAGGGCGAGATCCTCGCCGTCACCGGCCCGCGCGGCAGCGGCAAAACGACTCTCCTGCGCTGCCTGTGCGGCCAGCTCCTGCCCGAGCAGGGCGAGGTCTGGTTCAACAGCACGCCGGTGCACACGATGACCCCGGTGGTCCGCGAGCGGCTGCGCCGTGACCGCTTCGGCTGGATCGACCCCGAGCCGCACCTCGTGCCCGAGCTCACCGCCAGGGAGAACGTCGCGCTGCCGCTGATGCTGCGCGGCGCCTCGCACCGGTCGTCCAAGGCCGCCGCCCAGGAGTGGCTCGACCGCCTCGACATCGGCGACTGCGCCCGCAAGCGGCCGCACGCGCTCCTCCAGGCTCAGCGCCAGCGCATCGCCATCGCCCGCGCCCTGGTCACGATGCCGTCCGTGATCTTCGCCGACGAGCCGACCGCGCCGCTGCACCGCGCCGACCGCGCCCATGTTCTGCGCACGCTGACGACCGCGGCCCGCTCGCACGGCATCACGGTCGTGCTCGCCTCGCACGACCCGGAGGTCGCCGCCCTCGCCGACCGGACCGTCTCGCTGCTCGACGGGCGGCGCGTGAACACGGTGCATCTGCCGGGGGCGGAGGGCGGGGCGGGCTCGACCGAGGGGGCAGTTTCGCCTGGGGGGACTGCCTCATCTGAGGGTGTGGTCTCGCCTGAGAGGGCTGGCGAGGGTGCGGATGCGGACCAGGCCGGGGGTGCGGAACAGGCTGAGGGTGCGGGTGGCGCCTCGGACGCCGCTGGTGTCTCTGGTGCCGCCGGTGCTGCTGGTGCCTCGGGTACTTCGGGTGCCTCCGGGGACTCCGACGGTGCGGAAGGCCGGGCCGCGTGCTCGCTCTCCGTCTAGCCCGCGGGGCTCACCCCCTGGTGCAGCTGCGCAGGCTGCTCGTCGCCGCGGCGTCGGCCGGCACCGGCTTCCTACTGCTGTGCACGCTGGGGTACGCGATGGGACACCCGGACGCCTCCGGCGGGGCCCTGCTGCGGCTCGCCTGGTGCGTCGCGCCGATCGCCGCCACCGTCTACTTCGCGGTCACCGTCGCGCGCACCGACCCGGCGACCCGGCCGCGCTCCGGGCTCTCCGCGGTGGGACTCGGCCCGGCCAAGCTCTCCGTGCTCGCCGCGATCTCCACGGCCGTGGCATGCACGCTCGGCTCGATGGTGGCGCTCCTGGTCTTCCTGCACCTGCGCGGTGATCTGACGGGCCTGCCGTTCGACGGCGCCGCGTCCGAGCTGCTCGCCGCCGACTACCCGTTGCCCCTCGCCGCGGCACTCACCCTGCTCGCCCTCGTCCCGCTGACCGCCACCGCTGCCAGCGCCGCCGTACTGCGGCCCCGGACCGCGAAGCCCGGCAAGGGGCAGGACGAACCGGCCCGGCTGTCCGCACCGGCCGCGCCGGCCGAGCCGGGCTCGCCGCCGAGCGGACTCCCCTGGGGCATCGCGCTCCTGGCGGCGGGCCTCGCCGTCGAGGCATACGCGAGCCGGTCCGCCGGTACGTCGGACCTCACGCTGCCGGGCGGCCTGGCCGGCAGCCCCGCGGGCGTGCTCGCCGGATGGACGCTCACGGCGATCGGCCTCGCGCTCGCGGGTCCCGGCCTCACCTATCTGTGCGGGCGGATCCTTCAGGCGGCAAGGCCGGGCGCGATGCGGCTGCTCGCCGGGCGAGGGCTCCAGGAGGAGGCCCGGCGGATCGGGCAGCCGCTCGGGGTGCTCTGCGCGGTGGGCTCCGGTGCGTACGCGGCGCTCACGCTCTACGCCGGTGACCGGCCCGCCATCGGTCCGCTGACCATGCTCGGCGCGCTGCTCGTCGCGGGCTGCGCGGTGCTCACGCTGGCCACGGTCACGATCGAGGCCAAGCACGCACGGGCCGACACGACGTCCGCGCTGCTCCAGCTCGGGGCTCCGTCCTCCATGCTGCGCGGCACCGCGGCGCTGCGGGCGGGCACGCTCGCCGTCGTGATCGGGCCGCTGACCTGGATCGTCGCGGAGCTGGCGGCGGTACCGCTCGCGAGGTGAGCGGCCTTCGCCGGTCTCGGTGAGCGCCTTCGCCGAACGCGCGGGAAAAATATCCGCGACGGGCGATGAGTTCTGCGTCGAACGTACGTCTACCCCTCCGTAGGACACGGAACGCACGGCACGCACGAAACGCACGGCACGCACGCGCCACGCGCCACGCAGAACTCACCGCAACGGGAGACGACTCATGTACCAGCAGATGATCTTCGTGAACCTCGCCGTCAACGACGTCGACAGCTCGAAGAAGTTCTTCACGGAGCTCGGCTACTCGATCAACCCGCAGTTCTCGACGGACGACTGCGCCTGTGTCGTGATCAGCGACACGATCATCGCGATGATGCTGAGCAAGAAGCACTACCAGCAGTTCACCGAGAAGCAGATCGCGGACGCGAAGACGACCAGCGAGACGCTGCTCTGTCTGAGCGCCGAGAGCCGCGAGAAGGTCGACGAGCTGGTCGACAAGGCGGTGGCGGCCGGCGGCACCGCGGGCAAGACGCAGGACTACGGGATGATGTACGGCCGCGCCTTCGACGACCTGGACGGCCACACCTGGGAAATCATGTGGATGGACCCGTCCGAGGTCCAGGGCTGACGATCTGCGCCGGCGCGGCCTGCTTAGCATGGGCGGATGCAGCCGACTCCCGAACCCGCGTCCGCATCCGCCGTCACGCCGTCACCTCGCCTCCCGGGCGGCGACCGCGAGATCGAGTCGCTCGCGGAGTTCGACGAACTCGCGGCACACGGCTCGCTCGCCGGATGCCGCGTCCAGGCAATAGACCTGACGGAGCGTACGGCCGCGCTGCGGGACTGCGACGCCGCAGGCGCGGTGTTCCTCGGCTGCGCGATGGAGCAGGCTGCGGTGGACGCGGTGCGGGCGGCCGGTGCGCTGGTGTTCCCGCCCGTCCCCGGCCTGCCGTTCAACCCCTATCGCGGTCACCTCTACACGCCGGACGAGCTGTTCGCGGGGCTCTCCGACGGTGGGTACGCCGCGACTCCTGACGCCCGTGCGTACGCCTGGTTCCAGGAGACGAAGGCCAACGGCGACGTCTTCTCCTCGATGCTGCGCGCGATCCACGACGACTCGGTCTCCGACGCCCTGGACGAACTCCTGGTCAGCGCGCGAGTGGTGGGCGTCATGGGCGGCCACGCGATGGCCCGCGGCACGGAGGAGTACGAGGGCGCGGCCCGGCTCGGCCGCACCCTCGCCCGCTCCGGGTTCACGGTCGCCACGGGCGGCGGCCCCGGCGCGATGGAGGCGGCGAACCTGGGCGCGTACGCGTCCGTCTTCCGCGACGAAATGCTGGACGAGGCGCTCGAACTCCTCGCCAAGGCCCCCTCCTTCTCCCCCTCGGTCACCGAGTGGGCGCGGGCCGCCTTCGCCGTACGCGAGCGCTGGCCGTCCGGCGGCGCGTCAGTGGGCATCCCCACGTGGTTCTACGGCCACGAGCCGCCGAACGCCTTCGCCACCCACCTGGCCAAGTACTTCGCGAACGCCACCCGCGAGGACGGCCTGCTCGCACGCTCGAACGCGGGCATAGTGTTCCTCCCCGGCGCGGCGGGCACGGTCCAGGAGATCTTCGACGCGGCCACTCCGAACTACTACGAGTCCCGCGGCGAACCCCGCCCGATGATCCTGGTCAACCGCACCCACTGGACGACGGACCTCCCGGCCTGGTCACTGCTCCAGTCCCTGGCCCGGGGCCGCTCGATGGAGTCGAGGATCGCGTTGGTGGACAAGGTGGAGGAGGCTCCGGCGGCACTGGCGTCGTGCTCGTCCGACTGACAGCCCTGCCCGCCGGGCGGTTCAGCCGGCCCGGCGGGCGGTTCAGCCCGTCCGGCGGGCGGTTCAGCCCGTCCGGCGGGCGGTTCAGCCCGTCCGGCGTTTGAGGACGAACTCGGCGAAGCCGGTGACAACAGCACCCAAGGCGAAGGCCCTCGCGCCAGCGAGTTTTCGGGAAGGGGCGGGGTTGGGGAGAAGGCCCCTACCCGAACGAGGCCCGCTCCAGCCAGAACTCCAACAACCCCCGCTCCCCCAGAACCTCAACGGCCCCGCTGTCCAACGACCGCCGCCGATAAAAGGCAAGAAGCACCTCAGTAAGCGGCCCCCGAAGCGCAACACTCGCCTTCTCATGCCCCCGCCGCCACACAAATCCATCCTCACGGAACTCGATGACCCACTCGGCATCGAGCCCCGCAGGCGCATCAGTCGCATGCAGATGAATACTCCGCCCCGCCCCCCGCAACTCCGCCGCGCTGTCCTCCGGCTCAGTCCGCTGCACGAACTGCACGATCTCCAGCCACTCATCGATCGCATCGGCGGCGACATCCGGCGCGACCTCATAGGCAACCCCTGCGGCAATGGCCGCATCCGCCCGGTGAACCGCCACCTCATGCGTCATGCGCCGCGCCCAGAACCCCGCGTTCTGCGGCTCCGCCCAGCTCCACACCGAGGTCTCGGCACTCACGCCGGACAGCGTCTTCAGCGCGCGCTCGGCGGTCTCGGCCAGCCACGCGTCGAGGGCGGCGGGATCGTCCCCCTCGGGCCCCCGGATGCCCGGGACCTCCTCCTCCGGTATGTCCTCCGTGGCACGGGTGGCGACCAGCCGCTCCGCCCAGCGCACGGCACCGCCGATATGGCGGGCGAGATACCCCATGGTCCACTCAGGGCAGGTGGGCACCGTGGCCGAAAGGTCGGCCCCGGCCAGCGTGGCGCGCAACTGCCCGAGCTGATCGGCGATTTCGGCGCAATAGCGGTCGTACTCCAAAGACGTCATGAGGCGAACCATAGGTCGGCCGCCCCCGGCGGGCACCTGGGTTTCGCCCGGCCCCGCCGCCACGCAACGCCCCGGCCAAGCCCGGCCAACCCCCGCGCCTCCCCGGCAATCCTCACCCCAGAACCACGACATCCCCCGCATCAAACGCAACCCCCACGCTCTCCCCCACCCCCGGCGCATCCCGCAACGCACAGGCCGCCTCAAGCCGCGGCCCGCCCCGGGGCTCCAGATGGACGGCGACATGAGTGCCCCGGAAGGTACGCGCCGTCACCACACACGGCACCCCCTCATCAGCAGCCACGAGCCGCACCCCGGCCGGCCGTACGAGCAAACGGCACGCTCCGTCCTGCGCACCGTCCGGCACCGGAACCTTGCCCCAGACGGTGTCCGCCACCTCACCGACGACCGTCGCGTCGACGACATTGTCGAAGCCCAGGAACCGCGCCACGAACTCGTCCGCAGGGTGCCGCCAGACGTCGAGCGGCGTACCGGACTGGGCGATCCGCCCGTCCCGCATCACCACGACCCGGTCCGCGAGCGCGAACGCCTCGCCCTGGTCGTGCGTGACCGCGAGCACGGTCGTGCCCAACTCGTCGAACAGCTCGCGGAGTTCGACGACAAGACGCTCCCGCAGCGACCGGTCGAGCTGCCCGAGCGGCTCGTCGAGCATGAGCAGCCGCGGCCGTGGCGCGAGGGCGCGCGCGAGCGCGACCCGCTGCTGTTCTCCCCCCGAGAGCGAGGCGACGGCCCGGCGCTGCGCACCCGGCAGACCCACGAGGTCGAGCAACTCGGCCACCCGGCCGTCCTGTTCGCCCCGCGAAACCCCGTGCATGCGCAGCCCGAACGCGACATTGCCCGCCACGTCACGCTGCGGGAACAGCTGATGGTCCTGGAACATCAGGCCGACCCCGCGCTTGTGTGCGGGCACGCCCCGCTGATCGCGGCCGTCGAGCAGCACCTGCCCGGCGTCGAGTTCCTGGAGCCCGGCGACCGCGCGCAGCAGCGTCGACTTGCCGCTGCCGCTGGGCCCGAGCACGCACACGATCTCGTGCCGCGCGACGTCGAGGCCGACCCCGTCCAGGACGGCCCGCGCCCCGAACCGCACGGTCGCGTCCGCCAGCGTCAGCAGCCCCGCACTCACGCCCTCACCCTCACCCACACCTGCACCCGCACCCGTATCTGGCGCCACACCCATCAGAACTCCCCAGTCATGCGGTCGGTACGGAGCCGTTCGAGCAGCAGCAGGGACACCGCGCACACCACCATCAAGATCGTCGAAAGTGCCATCGCCTGCCCGTAGTTGAGCTCGCCCGCCCGCCCGAGCAGCCGGGCCACGGCGACCGGAAGCGTCGGGTTGTCCGGCCGCGCGATGAACACGGTCGCGCCGAACTCCCCCAGGGACACGGCAAAGGCGAACCCGGCGGCGATGAGCAGCGCCCGCCGCACCATCGGCAGATCGACCTCCCGCCACGCCCGCAGCGGCGATGCCCCGAGCACGGCCGCCGCCTCGCGCAGGCGTCCGTCCACCGCGCGCAGGACGGGCAACATGGTGCGTACGACGAAGGGCACGCCCACCAGGGCCTGCGCGAGCGGCACCAGGATCCAGGTGGAGCGCAGGTCGAGCGGCGGCTCGTCCAGCGTGATCAGGAAGCCGAAGCCGACCGTCACCGCGGACACGCCGAGCGGCAGCATCAGGAGCGCGTCGAAACCGCGCACCAGGCGACCGGCCTTGCGGGTGAGTGCCGCCGCCGCGAGCCCGCCGATCACCAGGGCGATGGCGGTGGCGGCGAGCGCGTACTGGAGCGAGTTCCAGACCGCTTCGATCGGCGGCACGAGGAAGGCCCCGCCCTCCGCCGATGTCAGCTCCCGGTAGTACGTGAAGCCGTACCCGTCCGGGCCGCTCAGCGACCGTTCGATCAGCACGCCGAGCGGCAGCAGTATCAGCACGGCGATCGTGGCCATGACCCCGGCGAGCAGCGTCCACTGCCCCGCCCCGCGCGGCCGGCGCGCGACCGCCGACGCGTCGACCAGCTTCAGCGCGGTCTCCCGCCTGCGCACGGTCCACGCGTGCACAGCGAGGATCAGGCCGACCGCCGCGAACTGCACGATCGTCAGGACGGCGGCCGTCGACAGGTCGAGGAGCTGGGCGGTCTGCCGGTAGATCTCGACTTCGAGGGTCGAGTACGCGGGTCCGCCGAGGATCTGTACGACGCCGAAGGAGGTGAACGTGAACAGGAAGACCATGAGGGACGCCGCGGCGACGGCGGGACCGAGCGCGGGCAGCGTCACCGTCCGCCAGGCGGTCCAGCGCGAGGCGCCGAGCATCCGCGCGGCCTCCTCCTGGCGCGGGTCGAGCTGCGCCCAGAGCCCGCCGACCGTCCGTACGACGACGGCGTAGTTGAAGAAGACGTGCGCGAGCAGAATCGCCCACACCGTGGTGTCGAGCCGCACGCCCCACATCTCGTCGAGAAGTCCGCCCCGTCCCACCAGGGCGAGAAAGGCGGTCCCGACGACCACGGTCGGCAGCACGAACGGCACCGTGACGACGGCCCGCAGAACCTGCTTGCCCCTGAACTCGAAGCGCGCGAAGACGTACGCGCCGGGGAGCGCGATCAGCAGCGTGAGCGCGGTCGACGCGAGCGCCTGCCAGGTGGTGAACCACAGCACGTGCCGGACGTCGGACTGCGCGACGACGTCCGCGATCCGCCCGAACTGCCACTGGCCGCCCACCTTCAGGCCGCGCGCGACGATCGCGGCGACCGGATAGGCGAAGAAGACCGCGAAGAACGCGACGGGCACGGCCATCAGACCGAGCCGCGCCGCGCTCCCACGCGTGAGCCCCTTACGGGGCCTGCTTACTTCAGTACGAGCGAGGTCCACGACTTGACCCACTGCTCGCGGTTGTCGGCGATCTTCTTCGGAGCCATCGTCTCCGGATCGTCGACCTTCACCCCGTGCTCGGTGAACAGCTCGGGCAGTTCGGCGTTCTTCCGCACCGGGTTCACGAACATGTTCAGCGGCATGTCCTCCTGGAACTCGGCGCCGATCAGGAAGTCGAGCAGCGCCTTGCCGCCCTTCTCGTTCTTGGCGTTGGCGAGCAGACCCGCGTACTCGACCTGCCGGAAGCAGGTGCCGGTCGCGACGCCGGTCGGCGCCTCCTTGGGCTGCGGCTTGGCGTAGAGCACCTCGACGGGCGGGGACGAGGCGTAGGAGACGACGAGCGGCCGGTCGCCCTTGGCCTTCTTGCCCCCGGCGGACCCGGAGAACTCTTCGTTGTAGGCCTGCTCCCAGCCGTCGACGACCTTGACGCCGTTGGCCTTGAGCTTCTTCCAGTAGCCCTGCCAGCCGTCGTCGCCGTACTGGGCGGCGGTGCCGAGGAGGAAGCCGAGCCCCGGCGACGAGGTGGCGGCGTTCTCGGTCACGAGCAGGTTCTTGTAGGCGGGCTTGGCCAGGTCGGCGAAGGACTTCGGCGGCGCGAGCTTCTTGTCGGCGAAGTACTTCTTGTCGTAGTTGACGCAGATGTCGCCGCTGTCGACGGGCGTGACGCGATGCTTGCCCTGGTCGACGCGGAACTGCGGAAGGACCTGCTCCGACCCCTTGGCCTGGTACGACTGGAACAGATCATTGTCGAGCGCGCGCGAGAGCAGGGTGTTGTCGACGCCGAAGAAGACGT
This sequence comes from Streptomyces sp. NPDC059900, assembly GCF_050270335.1. Taxonomy (NCBI): domain Bacteria; kingdom Bacillati; phylum Actinomycetota; class Actinomycetes; order Kitasatosporales; family Streptomycetaceae; genus Streptomyces; species Streptomyces sp. NPDC059900. The sequence continues at coordinate 2,078 of NZ_JBNNJZ010000224.1, read as the reverse complement.
CGCCCTGGGGGTTGTCCTTCGAGAGGATCGCCTTGTTCACGGCGGCTCCGGCGTCGCCGTCCTTGAGGACGTTGACCTTGTACCCGGAGCTCTTCTCGAACGCCTTCAGTACGTCCTTGGAGACGTTGAAGGAGTCATGGCTGACGAGCGTGACGCTCTTGGAGTCCGACGCGCCGCCGCTGCCCGACGAGCCGCCGCAGGCGGAGAGCGCGACGGCTCCGAGGACGACAGCGACCGCGGTGACGGCGGTCTTCTTGATGCTGCTCACTGAGTTCAACTGAGTTCAATCCTCCTGGAGGGACCAGGAAGAGACGCGGCCCTGCCCGCGGACCGGACCGGATCGGACCAGTGCGCGGGCAGGGCGCAACAGCTTGAGTGATGTCCGAACTTCCTACCCGGAATGACCCGGGCAAGGTTCAGAGGGTCTGCGGCCAACCTGTCCTTGGTGCCGCACTCTCAGCGCTGTGGCGCTCCCCTGTCGGAATATGAAGATGTGTTCCGGCTATGAAGATGTGTTCAAGCCAGACTAACGCTCCGACGCGGCAAGCTGGCCGCATGCCCCGTCGATCTCCTGACCTCGGGTGTCACGAACCGTGACAGGCACCCCATGAGCGGCGATGGCGTCCACGAAGGCCTTCTCGTCCTCAGGCCGCGATGCCGTCCACTTCGAGCCCGGCGTCGGGTTCAGCGGGATCAGGTTCACGTGCACGGGCTTGTTCCGGAGCAGCCGCCCGAGCCGGTCACCGCGCCAGGCGTGGTCGTTGATGTCCCGGATCAGGGCGTACTCGATGGAGAGCCGGCGCCCGGACTTGGCCGCGTACTCCCAGCCCGCGTCGAGAACTTCACGCACGTTCCACCGCGTATTGACGGGTACGAGGGTGTCGCGGAGCTCGTCGTCGGGCGCGTGCAGCGAGATGGCGAGCCGGCACTTGAAGCCTTCGTCGGCGAACCGGTGGATGGCGGGCACGAGACCGACGGTCGAGACGGTGATGCCGCGCTGGGAGAGCCCCACGCCGTCCGGCTCGGGATCGGTCAGCCTGCGAATGGCTCCGGTGACCCGGTTGTAGTTGGCGAGCGGCTCGCCCATGCCCATGAACACGATGTTGGAGAGCCGGGCGGGCCCGCCCGGAATCTCCCCGTCCCGCAGCGCCCGCATCCCGTCGACGATCTGGTGCACGATCTCGGCGGTCGACAGATTCCGGTCGAGCCCGGCCTGCCCCGTCGCGCAGAACGGGCAGTTCATGCCGCATCCGGCCTGCGACGAGATACACATCGTCACGCGGTCGGGATAACGCATGAGCACGGACTCGACGAGCGTCCCGTCGAACAGCCGCCACAGCGTCTTGCGCGTGGTGTCGTCGTCACAGCTGATGTGACGCACCACGGACATCAGCTCGGGAAGCAGCGCTTCCTGCAGCTTCCCGCGCGACCCGGCGGGGATGTCGGTCCACTGCTCCGGGTCGTGCGCGTACCGCGCGAAGTAGTGCTGCGAGAGCTGCTTGGCGCGAAACGGTTTCTCGCCGACGGCGGCGACGGCTTCCTTGCGCTCGGCGGGCGTGAGGTCGGCGAGATGCCGCGGCGGCTTCTTGGCTCCGCGGGGCGCGACGAAGGTGAGTTCTCCGGGTACAGGCATGGTCCATCCAGTGTCGCAGACGGCGGGGCCGCCGCCGGATCGCCTCCTCTGCGGCGTCACGCGCCCGCAGGCCCGGCGCTTACACTCGAACATGTGAGCGACCTCCCGCCTGACCTGCCGCGTCTCCGTACCCTGCGGACGTGGCACGCCATGTGGGTGCGCCGGCTGGACGAGGCGATCAAGGTCGCCGAGCGGCGCGAGGCCGAGCGGATTCGCGGGGAGCAGGCCAGGCCGCCCGTCCCCGACTGGCTGGTCGAGCAGGGGCTCGACGGGCGCGCCCCGGTGTACGTGCACGTCGGTGGCTGTCACATGGCGGGCAAGCGGTCCCGCGGCGTCAGCCGGGACCAGGCGCGCCAGGCGCTGTACGAGCAGATCGACGCGTGCCCGCACTGCCGGCCCGACACCGAACTCGGCGTACTGGAGTGAGCTACGCCGGCTTCAGGTC
>NZ_JBNNJZ010000223.1:0-12776 GCF_050270335.1 Streptomyces sp. NPDC059900 | reverse complement strand
GCCCTCCCACACATCGTCGTATCCGCGCTGCAGGTGGGAGGCCCTGGCCGCCTGTTCGACGGCCGTCACCGGCCAGCGTGTCTCGAACATGAAGGCAAGCCCGTCGTCGATCTTCTGCGGCTTCAGCTCGGCGGCCGACGCCTTCTCGAAGGTGTCGCGGTCGGGGCCGTGCGCCGACATCATGTTGTGCAGCGAGCCGCCGCCGGGCACGAAACCCTCCGCCTTCGCGTCGTACGCGCCCTCGATCAGGCCCATGTACTCGCTCATCACGTTCCGGTGGAAGTACGGCGGCCGGAAGGTGTCCTCGCCGACCAGCCAGCGCGGCGCGAACACCACGAAGTCGACCCCCGCGAGACCCGGGGTGTCGGACGGCGAGGTGAGCACCGTGAAGATCGACGGATCCGGGTGGTCGTAGCTGATGGTGCCGAGCACGTTGAAGCGGCGCAGGTCGTACACGTACGGGACGTGGTTGCCGTGCCAGGCGACGACGTCGAGCGGGGAGTGGTCATAGGTCGCCCGCCACAGGTTCCCGCAGAACTTGTTCACCACCTCCACCGGCCGCTCGTCGTCCTCGTACGCGGCGACGGGGGCCCGGAAGTCCCGTGCGTTCGCCAGGCCGTTCGCGCCGATCGGGCCCAGGTCGGGGAGCTGGAAGGCCGCGCCGTAGGTCTCGCACACGTACCCCCGCGCGGTGTCGTCGAGGAGTTCCACGCGAAAGCGCACCCCGCGCGGGATCAGCGCCACCTCGCCCGGTTCGGCGTGCAGCAGCCCGAACTCCGTGCGCAGCAGCAGGCCGCCGCGCTCGGGGACGACGAGGAGTTCGCCGTCGGCGTCGCTGAACACCCGGTCCGTCATGGAGGAGTTGGCGTGGTAGAGGTGCACGGCCATGCCGGTGCGCTGGGTGGCGTCTCCATTGCCGCCGAGCGTCCACAGGCCCGCCAGGAAGTCCGTGCCGGGGGCGGGCTCGGGGAGCGGGTTCCAGCGCAGGCGGTTGGGGTCGGGCGTCTCGGTGAACGGCGCCGTGCGGATCGCGCCGTTGTCGACGCGGGTGAACGCCGGGTGCGCTGCGGAGGGGCGGATGCGGTAGAGCCAGGAGCGGCGGTTGTGCGCGCGGGGCTCGGTGAAGGCGGTGCCGCTCAGCTGCTCGGCGTAGAGCCCGAGGGGTGCGCGCTGGGGGGAGTTGCGGCCGTGCGGCAGGGCGCCGGGCACTGCTTCGGAGCTGTGTTCGTTGCCGAAGCCGGAGAGGTACGTCAGTGCCTCCGCCGTCTTGCGCGCGCCGTTCGCGTCCGTACGGCCCGCGTCGCTGGTGTTGTCCCGGCTCATCATCGCTCCCTCGTCAACGATTCCTATGGGACACCGTAGGATTCCCGTTTTCCTTCCGCAAGGGGGGCCGTGGATGTGAACGATGCTCTACTCTCCGGGGGTGTCCCACGGTGATCAGCACAAGCCCCCGCCGCCCCCGAAAACCCTGCGCCGCGTGCCCGTGCAGGAGCGCAGCGCCGAGCGCCTGAGCCGCATCCTCGACGCCTGCGCCGAGGTACTCGACGAGGTCGGCTACGAAGACCTGAGCACCCGCGCCGTCGCCCTGCGCGCGGGCGTCCCGATCGGCTCGGTCTACCGCTTCTTCGGCAACAAGAGGGCCATGGCGGACGCCCTGGCCCACCGCAATCTCGACGCGTACGGCGAGCGGGTGGCGGCCCGCATGGCCGGGGCGGAGCGCGGCGACTGGCGCGGAGCCGTCGACGCGGCCTTCGACGAATACCTCGCCATGAAGCGCACCGTCCCCGGCTTCGGCCTGGTCGACTTCGGCATCCCCTCCGCGCCCGACGCGATGCCCGACGCCAACTCGGACGTCGCCGAGCGCGTCGCGGGGCTGCTCGCCGACCACCTCGACCGGCCCCTCGACGAGAAGCTGCGGCGCACCGTGCTCGTCGGCGTCGAAGCGGTGGACGCGGTGCTCCAACTCGCCTTCCGTGCCGATCCGTCGGGCGATCCAGACCTGATCGACGAGACCCGGACCCTGCTGCACTCCTATTTCGCGGGTTCGCTGGACCCGGCCTGATTCCCGCAGGGTCCTGACGGCGTGCATACCGGTCGGTATGGTGAGAGCGCACGTGCGCCGTAGCCGCCGCCCCGGAGGGTCCTCCATGCCCAGCACCGCCCTGCGTATCTGCCCCCTCTGCGAAGCCACCTGCGGGCTCACGCTCACCGTCGAAGGCAGCCGGGTGACCGGTGCCCGCGGGGACCGGGACGACGTGTTCAGCCAGGGCTTCATCTGCCCCAAGGGCGCCTCCTTCCCGGAGGCCGACGCCGACCCCGACCGCCTGAAGACGCCGCTCGTACGCAAGAACGGCGTACTGGAGGAGGCGACCTGGGACGAGGCGTTCGACGCCGTCGCCGCCGGACTGCGCCCCCTGATCGAGAGGCACGGGCCGCAGGCGGTCGGCGTGGTGCTCGGCAACCCGAACGTGCACACCATGGCGGGCGGCCTCTACCCGCCCGTGCTGCTCGGCTCGCTCGGCACCCGCAACGTCTTCACCGCCAGCACCGTCGACCAGATGCCCAAGCACGTCTCCAGCGGACTCCTCTTCGGCGACGCCTTCGCCATCCCCGTGCCCGACCTGGACCGCACCGACCATCTCCTCCTGCTCGGCGCCAACCCCCTGGACTCCAACGGGAGCCTGTGCACCGCCCCCGACTTCCCCGGCAAGCTCAAGGCGCTGCGCGCCCGCGGCGGCACGCTCACCGTCGTCGACCCGCGCCGCACCCGCACCGCGAAGCTCGCCGACCGGCACCTCGCGATCCGGCCCGGCACGGACGCGCTGCTCCTGGCGGCCATGGTCCAGGTCCTCTTCGACGAGAAGCTCACCGACCCCGGCCCGCTTCAGGAGCAGGTGGAAGGGGTCGAGGACGTGCGGGAAGCCGTACGCCACTTCACCCCCGAAGCCGTCTCCGGGGCCTGCGACGTCCCCGCCGACACCATCCGCGCCCTCGCCCGCGAACTCGCGTCGGCACCCACCGCCGCCGTCTACGCCCGCGTGGGCGCGAGCACCGTCGCCTACGGCACGCTCACCAACTGGCTGGTCGACGTCCTCAACGTCCTGACCGGCAACCTCGACCGCCCCGGCGGCGCCCTGTTCCCCCTCTCGGCCACCGACCGCGCGCCCCGCCCCGCGGGCCCCGGCAAGGGCTTCGCGCTCGGCCGCTGGCACAGCCGCGTGAGCCGGCACCCCGAGGCCAAGGGCGAACTGCCCCTCGCCGCGCTCGCCGAGGAGATCGACACCCCCGGCGACGAAGCGATCCGCGCGGTCGTGGCCGTCGCCGCCAACCCGGTGCTCTCCGCGCCGGACGGCGACCGCCTCGACAAGGCCCTGGCCTCGCTCGACTTCATGGTCAGCGTCGACCCGTATCTGAACGAGACCTCCTGTCACGCCCACGTGGTCCTGCCGCCGCCCCCGCCGTCCCAGAGCCCGCACTTCGACTTCGCCTTCAACGGATTCGCCGTACGCAACCAGGTCCGCTACACCCGCGCCGCCCTGCCTCTCGCGGACGGCAGGATGCCCGAGACGGAGATCCTGGCCCGGCTCGTGCTGGCCGCGAGCGGCATGCACGGCGCCGATCCGGCGACCGTCGACACGATGGTGATCGACCGGGCACTGGCCAAGGCCGTCAACGAGCCGCACTCGGCCGTATACGGGCGCGACCCCAAGGAGCTGTCCGCCCTGCTCACCGGCGAGAGCGGCCCCGAACGACGGCTCGACCTGATGCTGCGCCTGGGCCCCTACGGCGACGGATTCGGCGGGCGCGGCGACGGTACGGACGGCCTCACCCTCGACCGGCTCCTCGCCCACCCGCACGGCATCGACCTCGGCCCCCTCGCGTCCCGGCTCCCGCAGGTGCTCAAGACGCGCAGCGGACGGGTGGAACTCTTCCCCGGACCGATCGCGGACGACCTGCCGCGCCTCACGAACGCACTGCGTGCCACCCCGGACGACCTCGTCCTCGTGGGGCGCCGCCATCTGCGCTCCAACAACAGCTGGATGCACAACGTCCGCACCCTCACCGGCGGCACCAACCGCTGCACCCTGCACGTCCACCCCGAGGACGCGGCCCGGATCGGCCTGGAGAACGGCGGCCAGGCGTGCGTACAGGCCGCCGGGGGCTCGCTCACCGTCCCCGTGGAGGTGACCGACGCCGTGCGCCCCGGAGTGGTCAGCCTGCCGCACGGCTGGGGCCACGACCGCCCCGGCACCCGCCTGGCCGTCGCGGCCGAGAACCCCGGGGCCAATGTGAACCAGCTCCTGGACGGCACGCTCCTCGACCCGCTCTCCGGGACGGCGGTACTCAACGGCTTCCCGGTCTCCCTGACGGCCCCCTATCCGGCAGCCGCTCCGGCAACAACTCGTTGACCTGGAGTTTTGCGCTTATTGCTCGCACGTCAACATCTTGTTAACGGATCTGGAGCGGTCCTAACGTCATCCGGACCGCCAGACCTGGTGGGAGTTCGATGGTGAACGTTAGGTAGCCCCCATGCTGACAATCCTCGGATTCGTCATGATCGCCACCTTCCTGGTGCCGATCATGATGAAGAAGATGTCGCCGATCGCGGCACTGGTGCTGATCCCCGCGCTCTTCTGCGTGTTCGTAGGAAAGGGAGCCCATCTCGGGGACTACGTCCTCGAAGGCGTCGGGAATCTGGCGCCCACGGCGGCCATGCTCATGTTCGCCATCGTGTACTTCGGCGTGATGATCGACGTCGGCCTCTTCGACCCGATCGTCCGGGGCATCCTCCGCTTCTGCAAGGCGGACCCGGTGCGCATCGTGGTCGGCACCGCCGTGCTCGCCGCGATCGTCTCGCTCGACGGCGACGGCTCGACGACCTTCATGATCACGGTCTCGGCGATGTATCCGCTCTACAAACGCCTCAAGATGAGCCTCGTCGTCATGACGGGTGTCGCGGCCACCGCCAACGGCGTCATGAACACGCTGCCCTGGGGCGGTCCCACGGCCCGCGCCGCGACCGCGCTCAAGGTCGACGCGGCCGACATCTTCGTCCCCATGATCCCCGCGCTCGCCATGGGCCTCGTGGCCGTCTTCCTGCTCTCCTACGCACTGGGCCTGCGGGAGCGCAAGCGGCTCGGCATGCTCTCCCTGGACGAGGTCCTGGAGAAGGAGACGGCGAGCGAGACGGTCCTGGTGGGTGCCGGCGGCGGCACCGGCGACGGGCGTATGTCGCTCACCAAGAAGACCACCGGGGGAGCGGGTTCGGGCACGGACTCCGACGCCGCCACCGGTTCCGGCGTCGCCAACGCCGACGCCGACGAGGACGAAGGCTTCCAGGGGCTCGACCCGAACCGCTCCACCCTGCGCCCCAAGCTCTACTGGTTCAACGCCGGACTCACCGTGGTCCTGCTCACCGCCATGATCATGGAGTGGCTGCCGATCCCGGTCCTCTTCCTGCTCGGCGCCGCGCTCGCCCTCACGGTCAACTTCCCGCACATGCCCGACCAGAAGGCCCGCATCGGCGCCCACGCGGAGAACGTCCTCAACGTCACCGGCATGGTCTTCGCGGCCGCCGTCTTCACCGGCGTGCTCCAGGGCACCGGCATGGTCGACAGCATGGCCAAGTGGCTCGTCGACGCCATCCCGGAGGGCATGGGCCCGCAGATGGGCCTGGTCACCGGCCTCCTGTCGCTGCCGCTCACCTACTTCATGTCCAACGACGGCTTCTACTTCGGCGTCCTGCCGGTCCTCGCCGAAGCCGGCCAGGCACACGGCGTCGGCACCCTGGAGATCGCCCGCGCCTCGATCGCCGGCCAGGCCCTGCACATGTCGAGCCCGCTGGTGCCCGCCGTGTACGTCCTCGTCGGCATGGCCAAGGTCGAGTTCGGCGACCACACCAAGTTCACCGTCAAATGGGCCGTGCTCACCTCGCTCGTGGTGCTCGGCTCCGGAATCCTCTTCGGCATCATCTGATGCCATCGACACCGGGCCGGGCCTGGTTGCTGCGCCTCGTCATCGCCTTCAGCTTCGCGCAGGGGGCGGTGTCGATGGCGCGTCCGGCCGTTTCCTACCGGGCGCTCTCGCTGGGCGCCGACGAGCGGGCGATCGGTGTCATCGCCGGTGTGTACGCCCTGCTTCCGCTCTTCGCGGCCGTGCCGCTCGGGCGCAGGACGGACACCGGGCGGTGCGCGCCGCTCCTTCCGGTCGGCGTCGTCCTGATCTCCGGCGGGTGCGCGCTCAGCGGTACGGCGGGGTCGCTCGGCGCGCTCGCCGCCTGGAGCGGTGTGATGGGCCTGGGGCACCTCTGCTTCGTGATCGGCGCCCAGTCGATCGTCGCGCGGCAGTCCGCCCCCGACGAACAGGACCGCAACTTCGGGCACTTCACGATCGGTGCCTCGCTCGGGCAGCTGATCGGGCCGATCGCCGCGGGGTCCCTCATCGGGGCGGAGATGGGGCGTACGAGCGCCTTCGCTCTGCTGGTCTCGGCCGGGGTCGCCGCCGTCTCCTTCACTTCGCTGTGGCGGATCGAGCACGTGCGGTCGGTGGCGCCGGTGGGCGGGGCCGCCGCCTCCAAGGTGCCGGTGCTCGGGATTCTGCGGACCCGGGGTGTCCCGGCCGGGATCTTCATCAGCCTCGCGGTGCTCTCCGCCACGGACATCCTCACCGCCTATCTGCCGGTGGTCGGCGAACACCGGGGCATCGCGCCCGCGACGGTCGGGTTGCTGCTTTCGCTGCGGGCCGCCGCGACGATCGCCTGCCGGCTCGTGATGACGCCGCTGATCAATCTGCTCGGGCGGACCGTGCTGATCGTCGTCACGTGTCTGCTGGGTGCCGTGCTGTGTGCGGGGGTTGCGTTGCCGGTGCCTGTGTGGGGTCTTGGGGTGATGCTCGTACTGCTCGGGTTCTGTCTCGGGGTCGGACAGCCGCTGTCGATGACTACGGTCGTGCAGGCGGCTCCTGACGGGGCTCGGTCCACCGCGCTTGCGCTGCGGCTTACGGGGAATCGGCTGGGGCAGGTGGCTGCGCCTGCGGGGGCGGGGCTGATTGCGGGTGTCGCCGGGGTTGCGGCGCCGTTCGTGATGCTCGGGGGGCTGCTTCTGGTGGCGGCCGGGTTGGGGCTGAGGCGGAGTAGCCCTGCGGGGCCTTCCCCGATCCCGCCCCTTCCCGAAGCAGGGGGCTCTGCCCCCAGACCCCCGCTCCTCAAACGCCGGAGGGGCTGAAAGATCTCCCTGGGCCGGCGGAGAAGTCCAGCCCGTCCGGCGTTTGAGGACGAACTCGGCGGAGCCGGTGATGGCCGGTCACCGCGACGCGGGACCACTCAATTCACCCACCTATCGGAAGAGTTCCGAAAGCTATCGGTGGATGCGCGCGGAAGCTACGGGCGGCGTTCAGGCGCGCGGTGCCGTGCTCGCGCGCACCACCAGCTCCGTGGCCAGCTCGACCCGGGGCGACGCGGGCTCCTCGCCGAGCGCGAGCCGAAGGACCGTACGGGCGGCGAGCTTCCCCATGTCGGACAGGGGCTGGCGCACGGTCGTCAGGGGCGGCGCCGACCAGCTGACCTCCGGCAGATCGTCGAAGCCGACCACGCTGAGGTCCTCGGGCACCCGCAGGCCGCGCCGCCGCAGGGCCTCGATCGCGCCGAGCGCCATCTGGTCGCTGGCGGCGAAGAGCGCGGTCGGCGGCTCGGCGAGGCCGAGCAGTTCGCCCGCTCCCGCGAAGCCGGACGCGTGGTAGAAGTCGCCCTGCACGATCAACGCGTCGTCGACGGGCACCCCCGCGCTCTCCAGGGCCGCGCGGTAGCCGTCGAGCCTGGCGCGGGAGCACAGGAGCCTCGGCGGTCCCGCGACGAAGCCGATCCTGCGGTGGCCAAGGGAGAGCAGATGCTCCGTCGCGGCCATGCCGCCGGCCCAGTTGGTCGCGCCCACGGTCGGCGCGTCCAGGGCCGGTGATCCCGCAGGGTCGATCACGACGAGCGGCACGCCGAGCCGCCGCAGCTCGTCGTGGAGCACCGGTTCCAGGACGGAGGTCACCAGGATCACGCCGTCCGACGCGCGGGCCCGCAGGTTCTTCATCCACTGGCGGGCCGAGCCGGATGCGCCGTGGATGGCGGAGACCACCGTGCCCGCTCCTGCCGCGTGCGCCACTTCCTCCACACCGCGGATGATCTCCACGGCCCAGGGGCTGTCGAGGTCGTTGAAGACCAGGTCGACGAGGGCGGCACGGCTGCCCGGCGCGGTCGGCCGCCGCTCGTAGCCGTGCTCCCGCAGCAGGTCCTCGATGCGCGCGCGGGTCTCCTCGGAGACGTCGGACCGGCCGTTGACCACCCGCGACACGGTCGGCACCGAGACGCCCGCCTGCCGGGCTATCTCCGTGATGGTCACCTTGCTCTTCGACCGGCTCACTCGCCACCTCCGTCGAACTCCGTCGAAACCTTGCAGAAGCCTTCCGGAACACCGGAGTTGAGGAGAAGCCTAGAGGAGAGGTCCGCCGGACGAGCGGGCGCGCGGAAGTTCCCCGGAGGCGCCGGCTGCCTCCGGGGAACGGGGTACTACACGACGTGCGGGGCTGCTGCTACTGGACGATCTTGAGCAGCTTGTTCGGCGAGCCGCTGCCCGGGCTGGTGACCTTGCCCGAGGTGGCTCCGTTCACCAGCGCCGAGGAGACCTGCGCCGGCGTGGCCGAGGTGTGGCCCGCCAGGTAGACCGCAGCGGCACCCGCGACGTGCGGAGTGGCCATCGACGTACCGGAGATGGTGTTGGTCGCCGTGTCGCCGGTGTTCCAGCCCGCCTTGATCGAGACGCCCGGCGCGAAGATGTCCAGGACCGAGCCGTAGTTGGACCAGCTGGCCTTCGCGTCCGTGTTGCTGGTGGCGCCCACCGTGATGGCCGCGGGGACCCGCGCCGGGGACGACGAGGAGGCGTTGACGCCCTCGTTGCCCGCGGCGACCGCGTAGCTCACGCCGTCGGCGATGGAGTTCTTGACCGCTTCGTCGAGCGAGGTGGACGCGCCGCCGCCGAGCGACATGTTGGCCACGGCGGGGGCGCCCGCCGCGTGGTTGCTCGTCACCCAGTCGATGCCCGCGATGACACCGGCGGTCGTGCCGGAGCCGTTGTTGTCGAGCACGCGGACGGCCACGATCTTGGCCTTCTTGGCGACGCCGTACGTCTTGCCCGCGATGGTGGTGGCCACGTGCGTGCCGTGGCCGTTGCCGTCCTGGGCGGTGCTGTCGCCGTCCACGGCGTCATAGCCGTTCACCGCGCGACCGCTGATCTCGGAGTGCGTGATGCGCACGCCGGTGTCGATCACGTAGGCGGTCACACCCGAGCCGGCGGTGTCCGGGTAGGTGTAGGTGCCGGACAGCGGCAGGCTCGTCTGGTCGATGCGGTCCAGGCCCCAGGGGGCGTTGGACTGGGTCGCGTCGGCCCGGACCCGCTGGTTCTGCTCGACCGTCGCGACCGAGGGGTCGGCGGCGAGCGCTCTCGCCTCCGCCGCGCTCAACTTCGCGGTGTAGCCGTTGAGCGCGGACTTGAAGGTCTTCTGCACCGAGCCGCCGTACTCGGATATCAGACCCTTGCCTTGGGCCGTGGCGGCCTTGAGGCCCGAGTCCTTCTTCAGCGTGACGATGTAGCTGCCCTGCACGGCGTCGGCGGAGCCGGCTCCGATCACGGTGCCCTCGGTGGGGGCGGCCTGGGCCGGAAGGGCGGTGACCGCACCGAACAGAGTGGCGGCGGTGGCGGTCGAGATCGCCGCGGCGATCACGGTCTTCTTGCTGCGCAGCATTGCCATTACGAGGGAGTCCTCCTCATAGGCGTGCGCGCCCGGGGTAGGGCGGCGCAACTGTGGGGGCGTGTGCGTGATCGCACACACAGCCGGGAGCGGAACGTTCCGCTCTCGGCGCGAACAGCAGAATGTCGGCTCTACGTGCGTAGAACAAGGGAGTTGGCGACTTGACATGTGTCTGTCACATGCACGAAATCGAACTTCGGCGAAACCCTTGGGGGGTAGGTGTCGAGCTGCGGTGAATGTCCCCCGTCCGGACGCCCCTGGTGCCGAAAAACTATCAGCGCTAGTTTGGGGTGCGGACGGAGTACGGACGACTGTTCGTGACGACTTGAGGAGAGCGATGAAGGCCCACGACGGCATGTACATCGGCGGCGCCTGGCGGCCCGCCGCCGGTACGGACACGATCACGGTCCTCAACCCGGCCGACGAGCAGCCGGTGGGCGAGGTCCCCGCCGGTACGGCCGAGGACATCGACGCGGCGGTACGGGCGGCCCGCGAGGCCTTCCCCGCCTGGGCCGCGACCCCGCCCGCCGAGCGCGGCGCGCTCATCGGGGCGCTCCGTGACCAGCTGGTCGCCCGCAAGGACGAGATCGCCGAGACGGTCACCGCGGAGCTGGGCTCCCCGCTCCCGTTCTCGCAGATGGTGCACGCGGGCGTGCCGATCCTGGTCTCCGGTTCCTACGCGGAGCTCGCCGCGACGTACGCCTTCCAGGAGAAGATCGGCAACTCCACCGTCTATATGGAGCCGGTCGGTGTGGTCGGCGCGATCACGCCCTGGAACTACCCCCTCCACCAGATCGTCAACAAGGTCGCCCCCGCCCTCGCCGCGGGCTGCACCGTGGTCCTAAAGCCCGCCGAGGACACCCCGCTGACCGCACAGATCTTCGCCGAGGCCGCGCACGAGGCGGGCATCCCCGCCGGCGTCTTCAACCTGGTCACGGGCCTGGGCCCGGTCGCGGGCCAGGCGCTCGCCGAGCACGAGGGCGTCGACCTCGTCTCCTTCACCGGCTCGACGGCGGTCGGCAAGCAGATCGGCGCGACCGCCGGAGCCGCGGTCAAGCGGGTGGCCCTGGAACTCGGCGGCAAGTCCGCCAACGTCATCCTGCCCAGCGCCGACCTGGCCAAGGCGGTCAAGGCGGGCGTCGCCAACGTCATGTCCAACTCGGGCCAGACGTGCAGCGCGTGGACCCGCATGCTGGTGGACTCCGCGCGCTACGACGAGGCGGTCTCGCTCGCGTCCGAGGCGGCGGCCAAGTACGGCTCCCGCATCGGCCCCGTCGTCAACGCCAAGCAGCAGGCGCGCGTGCGGGGTTACATCGACAAGGGTGTCGAGGAGGGCGCGCGCGTGGTGGCGGGCGGCTCCGAAGCGCCGCGCGAGCAGGGCTACTACGTCCAGCCGACCGTCTTCGCCGACGTCACCCCCGAGATGACCATCGCCCAGGAGGAGATCTTCGGCCCGGTCGTCTCGATCATCAGGTACGAGGACGAGGACGAGGCCCTGCGGATCGCCAACGGCACGGTGTACGGGCTCGCGGGCGCGGTCTGGGCCGCCGACGACGAGGAGGCGATCGCTTTCGCCCGCCGGATGGACACGGGCCAGGTCGACATCAACGGCGGCAGCTTCAACCCCCTTGCCCCGTTCGGCGGGTACAAGCAGTCGGGCGTCGGCCGGGAACTGGGCCCGCACGGACTCACCGAATACCTCCAGACGAAGTCCCTGCAGTTCTGACCCGTCAGTTCTGAACCCCGCACGCCCGCCCCATAAGGAGTACGTCACCGTGGTCCGCGCCGCTGTTCTGCCCGCCGTCGGCTCTCCCCTGGAGATCACCGGCATCGACCTGCCCGAGCCGGGCCCCGGCCAGGTGCGGGTGCGTCTCGCCGCCGCCGGGGTCTGCCACTCCGACCTGTCCCTGACCAACGGCACGATGCGGGTGCCCGTGCCCGCCGTGCTCGGGCACGAGGGCGCGGGGACCGTGGTGTCCGTGGGCGAGGGGGTCACGCATGTCGCGCCGGGCGACGGAGTGGTACTCAACTGGGCGCCCTCGTGCGGCAATTGTCACCCCTGCTCGCTCGGCGAGGTCTGGCTGTGCGTGAACGCCCTTGCCGGGGCCGCCGATGTGTACGCCCACCGCACCTCGGACGGCGCCGACCTGCACCCCGGCCTGAACGTCGCCGCGTTCGCCGAGGAGACGGTGGTCGCGGGCAACTGCGTGCTGCCCGCCCCGGCCGGTGTCCCGCTGACGGACGCCGCGCTCCTCGGCTGCGCCGTGCTCACCGGGTACGGGGCCGTGCACCACTCCGCGAAGGTCCGCGGGGGCGAGACGGTGGCGGTCTACGGGGTCGGGGGAGTGGGCCTCGCGACGCTCCAGGCGGCGCGGATCGCGGGAGCCTCGCAGATCATCGCGGTCGATGTGTCCCCCGAGAAGGAGGAGTTGGCCCGTGCGGCGGGGGCCACGGAGTACGTCGTCGCCTCCGAGAAGACGGCGAAGGACATCCGCAAGCTGACCGGCGGGCAGGGCGTGGACGTGGCCGTGGAGTGCGTGGGGCGTGCGGTGACGATCCGTACGGCCTGGGAGTCCACGCGGCGCGGCGGGCGTACGACGGTGGTCGGCATCGGCGGCAAGGACCAGGAGGTCGGCTTCAACGCCCTGGAGATCTTCCACTGGGGGCGGACGCTTTCCGGGTGCGTGTACGGGAACTCCGACCCGGCGGTTGACCTGCCGGTCCTTGCGGACCATATCCGGGCGGGGCGCTTCGACCTGAGCGGTCTGGTGACGGACCGGATCGCCCTGAACGACATCCCGGCGGCCTTCGACAACATGATCGCGGGCAAGGGGGGCCGTGCGCTGGTGGTGTTCTAGGGGCGGTCCCTGCGGGGCTCCCCAAGCCCACCCCTAGTCCTCGATCGCCGGACGGGCTGGATCTCCAGCCCGTCCGGCGATCGAGGACGAACTCGGCGAAGCCGGTGATGACGGCAAGCAAGGCGCCCC
>NZ_JBNNJZ010000222.1:0-12803 GCF_050270335.1 Streptomyces sp. NPDC059900 | reverse complement strand
CACGAGGACCAGCACGGCGATGCCGCCCGTCCGCATGAAGTCGGGGAGGTAGAAGACCGCCGCCCAGCCCATCGCGATGTAGCAGGGGGTGTAGAGCCAGCGCGGGGCGCCGACCCAGAAGACGCGGAAGAGGATGCCGGCCACCGCCGCGCCCCATACGCCCCAGAGCAGCCACTGCCCCTTGGACTCGGGCAGGAGCAGCATCGTCAGGGGTGTGTACGTGCCCGCGATGATCAGGAAGATGTTGGCGTGGTCGAGTCTGCGCAGCACGCCGTCGGCGCGCGGACTCCAGGTGCCGCGGTGGTAGATCGCGCTCACGCCGAAGAGCAGGCATGCCGTAAGGACATAGATCCCGCAGGCGATCCGCGCGCGTGTGGAGCCCGCGAGCGCCGTGAGCACGATGCCGGAGATCAGCACCGCGGGGAACATGCCCGCGTGCAGCCAGCCGCGCATCTTCGGCTTCAGTTCCGCGAGATCCGGGATCTCTGGGCGCGGCAGGGCGTCGAGCGGGGACGAATCGTGGCTCTTGGCCGGTGAGTTCGTGTCCGCGTCGGGGACAGGAGCGGTCATATCGGCATCGTACCTACGCAACCGTAAGTTAGGCATCAGGCAAGTGAGAACCGAGGCGTACAAGTGGCGATGCTCACGGTGATACCCGAGCGTACAAGTGACGGATTCGTGCACGGGGGTCGCCCTGGCGAGTGGCGATGCTCACGCCGCTCAGGTGTGAGGCCCTCTGGACATATGGGCAGAAGCGTCGGAGGATCAAATGAGTGCGATCGGCACCGGATGAGCGCCAGAGGGTCAATACGTGAAGCGTCCGGGTCGGAGCCCCCACGGGGCAACACAAACCAAAACCCCTCGTATAGGAGCAATCGTGGCGCGCGATATCGCGGCTCCCCTTCTCGCAGCTTCAATGGGCACCGTTCCCACCGACCACCGGGAGCTCGTCTCCTGGGTGAACGACATCGCCGAACTGACACAGCCGGACAGCGTGGTCTGGTGCGACGGATCCGAGGCCGAGTACGAGCGCCTGTGCGAGGAGCTCGTGGCCAAGGGCACCTTCAAGAAGCTCGACCCGATCAAGCGCCCGAACTCGTACTACGCGGCCTCCGACCCGACCGACGTCGCGCGCGTCGAGGACCGCACCTTCATCTGCTCCGAGAAGGAGGAGGACGCGGGCCCGACCAACCACTGGAAGGCCCCCGCCGAGATGCGGGAGATCTTCCAGGGCGAGGGCGGCGTGTTCCGCGGCTCCATGCGGGGGCGCACGATGTACGTCGTGCCGTTCTGCATGGGCCCGGTCGGCTCGCCGCTCTCCGCGATCGGCGTCGAGATCACCGACTCCGCGTACGTCGCCGTGTCCATGCGCACCATGACCCGCATGGGCCAGGCGGTCCTGGACGAGCTCGGCGACGACGGCTTCTTCGTGAAGGCCGTCCACACGCTCGGCGCCCCGCTCGAAGAGGGCCAGGCGGACGTGCCGTGGCCGTGCAACTCCACGAAGTACATCTCGCATCTCCCCGAGGACCGCGAGATCTGGTCGTACGGCTCGGGCTACGGCGGCAACGCCCTGCTCGGCAAGAAGTGCTACGCCCTGCGCATCGCCTCCGTCATGGCGCGCGACGAGGGCTGGCTGGCCGAGCACATGCTGATCCTCAAGCTCACGCCGCCGCAGGGTGAGTCGAAGTACGTCGCTGCCGCCTTCCCGAGCGCCTGCGGCAAGACCAATCTCGCCATGCTGGAGCCGACGACCCGCGGCTGGACCGTGGAGACGATCGGTGACGACATCGCCTGGATGCGCTTCGGCGAGGACGGGCGGCTCTACGCGATCAACCCCGAGGCCGGTTTCTTCGGCGTCGCGCCCGGCACCGGCGAGCACACCAACGCCAACGCCATGAAGACCCTGTGGGGCAACTCCGTCTTCACGAACGTCGCGCTCACCGACGACAACGACGTCTGGTGGGAGGGCATGACGGAGGAGACTCCCGCCCACCTGACCGACTGGAAGGGCAACGACTGGACCCCGGAGTCGGGCGTCCCCGCTGCCCACCCGAACGCCCGCTTCACCACGCCCGCCTCGCAGTGCCCGATCATCGCGCCCGAGTGGGAGGACCCCAAGGGCGTGCCGATCTCGGCGATCCTCTTCGGCGGTCGCCGCGCCAGCGCGGTGCCGCTGGTGACGGAGTCCTTCAACTGGCAGCACGGCGTCTTCCTCGGCGCGAACGTGGCGAGCGAGAAGACCGCCGCGGCCGAGGGCAAGGTCGGCGAGCTGCGCCGCGACCCGTTCGCCATGCTGCCGTTCTGCGGCTACAACATGGGCGACTACATGAACCACTGGGTCAAGGTCGGAGCCGACAAGGACCAGTCCAAGCTGCCGAAGATCTACTACGTGAACTGGTTCCGGAAGAACGCCGACGGCAAGTTCGTGTGGCCCGGCTTCGGCGAGAACAGCCGCGTCCTGAAGTGGATCGTGGACCGCCTCGACGGCCGCGCCGAGGGCGTCGAGACCCCCATCGGCATCCTGCCGACGGTCGACTCGCTCGACACCGAGGGCCTCGACCTGGACAAGTCCGACCTGGAGTTCCTGCTCACGGTCGACAAGGAGGTCTGGCGCGACGAGGCCTCGCTGGTCCCCGAGCACCTGAACACCTTCGGCGACCACACGCCCACGGAGCTGTGGGACGAGTACCGCGCGCTGGTGCAGCGTCTCGGCTGACCTCAGCCGTTCCGTTTCCGGCCGGGTCCCCGCACAACGGCGTGCGAGGGCCCGGCCGTGCGACACGCTCGCATCTCAAACACCTTGCCTTCACACTCCTCTTACATGTTTCAATGACCCCGCACGGGGGCCTGTTGATCGTCACGGGCCGACAAATACGCCTGTGGGGGGCACAGTTGAAGAAGTCTCAGCGGTTAAGACGTGTGACCGGCGCCGCGCTCGCGGTGGTCCTGGGGTCGGCCGGGCTCGTCGCCGTCACCACGCCCGCCGCGTACGCCGCCACTCCCTCGGACGAGGTGGCGAAGCTGCCGATCACCTCGTTCGGCGCGATGGTGGTGGACGACACGAACGAGCGGGTCTACGTCACCGACGGAAGCAAGGGCGGCAGCGGGGCGAGCTCCGTCCTGGTCTACAACTTCCAGGGGCAGCGCGTCGGTTCGCTCGCCACCGACCAGCCGGCGTCCGGCATGGCGCTCAGCGCGGACGGCGCGACCCTGCACGTGTCGCAGTCCGACCGCATCCTCGCCTTCGACACGGCGACGCAGACCAGGACCGGCGCCGCGTACACGCCCTACAACGTCACGTGCGGCCGTGAGGTGGCTGTCGCGGGCGGAAAGACGTGGTTCACGGAGACGCCGTACAGCGGCAGCATGTACTGCGACCGGCCCGACAACCAGGCCCTGCTGTACGGGGTCAGCGGCACCGCGTCGTTCAACGCCGGGTGGAACAGCGAGGGACGGCTGAAGCTGGAGTCCGGGCCAGGGGCGCCGGACCGGCTCGTGATGGGGCAGGCGGGCGCGGGCAACGCGGCCAACGCGTTCCTCGCCACGTTCGACGCGAGCGGCGCCAACCTGGTCCGGGGCCCGCAGCGGCGCTTCGCGGACGCCGAGGGCAAGGGCGCGCTCGACCTGAAGGACATCGGCCAGAGCGCGGACGGCAAGCGGATCGCCGTCGCCGACGCGGCGTACGGCACCCGGCTGCTCGACGCCTCCGACCTGTCCGACGCCCCGGTCGGCTACCAGCCGCTGGCGGAGGGCGCGAAGGCCTCGGCGGTGGCGTTCAGCGGTGACGGAAAGTACGTGGCGCGGGGCGCGGAGGCCTCGGGCAGCGCGTCCGACCTGCTGATCCAGCCCGCCGACCCGGCGGACGGCACCACGCCGATCGAGTTCGCCTTCGAGGGCGAGCTCGACGGCTCGCGGGTCGTGCCGCAGGGTCTTGGCTGGGCCAAGGACGGCTCGCGGCTCTTCGCGGTGACCGCGGACGGATACGGCCACTGGCTGCACGTCATCAAGCCCCCGGCCGCCCAGTACGACTCGCGTTTCACGGGCACCCTGAGCACCACGCCCTCGAAGCCCGTCGTCGGCGAACCGCTCGGCATCCGGGGCAAGCTGGAGCTGGACGGGCCCGCGCCCGCGGAGGCGGTGAAGGTCGAGGCGGTCCGCAAGGACGCCGAGGGCACGACGGAGGTGGCGTCCGCCAAGGTCGCGGCCGACGGCAGCTTCACCGTCCTGGACGTGCCGGACCGGCTCGGCGAGGCGACGTACACGCTGCGGTTCCTCGGTGATGTCACGCACCGCCCGGCGGAGGACGTCACGGTCACCGTCGACGTGGCGAAGGCCCCGACGACGGTCGAGCTGACGGCTCCGGCGGAGGCGACCCGCGCGGGCGGGGTCGACATCACCGGGAAGCTGACAGGGCAGGGGCGCGCGCTGCCCTCCGGGATCGCCCTGAAGGTGACGCGGACCGACAGGCTCGGCACGACGGGTGAGCTGACGTCGGCTTCGGTGGCCGCGGACGGCACGTTCCGGATCAGGGACCTGCCGAACAAGAAGGGCAAGACCGTGTACGCGGTGAGCTACGAGGGCGACGACCTGCACGGCGGATCGTCGGCGCAGGCCACTGTGAAGATCACCGGCTAGGCGGCGGGTACCCCCAGCTGTCGCCTTCGTCGGTGGCGCCCGGTCCGCGGCCTTCCCGGCCGCGGACCGAGGCCGTTCAGTGGGCGCCGACGAGGTGGGCCGCGCCTGCGTGCGCGTCCATGCGACGGGCGGCAAGAATCGCCGCCGCGGTGTCGGCGCGGGACGCGGCCACCACCAGGGCGCGGCCCGCGAGGGCGTGGGCGCGCTGGTGCAGGGCGTTGAGGTGCGGTTCGTGGATGGCGGTCACCACGGCCGAGCGGACGGGCGTGAGACCACCGCGCAGCCGGGCCACCTCGGACGACAGCTGCTCGGCGGCGTCGTCGAGGTCGAGAGCGGGCGCGAGGGCGCGCAGCTCGTCGGTGACCGCGAGGAGTGCCGCCAGATGCGCGGCGAGCTGGATGTCCAGCTCCTCCTCGCGGGAGCGGTGCGGGAAGTCGCCGGGGTCGGCCATGGCGTGGACCGACTTGGTGCGGATCGGCTCGTACATGGGATGGCCTCCTGGCGGGTAGCTTGAAAGCCATCCTACATTAGATTCTGTCTAAAGTTGATTCCGGTCGTGTGTGCGGGGTCAGTGCTGGCTGTAGCCGTCCAGGAAGGTGCCGATGCGGGTGACGGCCTCGGCCAGGTCCGTCGCCGTGGGCAGCGTGACGACCCGGAAGTGATCGGGTTCCGGCCAGTTGAAGCCGGTGCCGTGGACGACCATGATCTTCTCGGCCCGGAGCAGGTCGAGCACCATCTGCCGGTCGTCCTTGATCTTGAAGACCTTCGGATCGAGCCGCGGGAAGAGATAGAGCGACCCCTTGGGCTTCACACAGCTCACGCCGGGGATCTGCGTCAGCAGGTCGTACGCTGTGTCGCGCTGCTCCACCAGACGCCCGCCCGGAAGCACGAGGTCGTTGATGGTCTGCCGCCCGCTGAGCGCGGCGACCACGCCGTGCTGGCCCGGCATGTTCGCGCACAGGCGCATGTTCGCGAGGATCGTCAGGCCCTCGATGTACGAGGACGCGTGCGCCTTGGGCCCGGAGATCGACACCCAGCCGACGCGGTAACCGGCCACCCGGTAAGCCTTCGACATGCCGTTGAAGGTGAGGGTCAGCAGGTCGGGGGCGATGGCGGCGGTCGGGGTGTGGACCGCGTCGTCGTAGAGGATCTTGTCGTAGATCTCGTCCGAGCAGACCAGGAGATTGTGGCGGCGCGCGATGTCGGTCAGGCCGCGCAGCATGTCCTCGCTGTACACGGCGCCGGTCGGGTTGTTCGGGTTGATGATCACGAGCGCCTTGGTGCGGTCGGTCACCTTGCGCTCGATGTCGGCGAGGTCCGGCATCCAGTCCGCCTGCTCGTCGCAGCGGTAGTGCACGGCCGTGCCGCCGGAGAGCGAGACCGCGGCCGTCCACAGCGGATAGTCCGGCGCCGGTACGAGGACCTCGTCGCCGTCGTCGAGCAGGCCCTGCATGGCCATGACGATGAGCTCGGAGACGCCGTTGCCGATGAAGACGTGCTCGACGTCGGTCTCGATGCCCAGGGTCTGGTTGTGCATGACCACCGCGCGGCGGGCGGCGAGCAGGCCCTTCGCGTCGCCGTAGCCGTGCGCGTCGCCGACGTTGCGGAGGATGTCCTCCAGGATCTCGGGCGGGCATTCGAACCCGAAGGCCGCCGGATTGCCGGTGTTCAGCTTCAGGATGCGATGGCCCGCCGCTTCCAGCCGCATCGCCTCCTCGAGCACCGGACCCCGGATCTCGTAACAGACGTTCGCGAGCTTCGTCGACTGGATGACCTGCATGTCCGCGAGCTTACGGCCGCGTAAGGAGACCCGCCTCGTGTTTTCCGCCACGTCGGGGACGGGGCGGTGTCGTACGTGGTGTCGTGCCCGGTCTCGTGCGTGGCATTCGAGTGTCCTGTGAGCGGTCAGTTGTGTCCGTATGCGGTCTTGTTCTCGCGGCCGACTACCTCAACAATGCGCATGACAAAACCGAAGCAACTTCGGTCACATAGCCAACAGAGGGGACCCCCCACATGAACAAGCCTCTCGTCGTCGCGTGCTTCTCAGCCTTGCTCCTCGGAGCCACGGCGATGCCCGCGACGGCCGTCAGCGACGCACGTCCCGCCAAGGCGAAGGCCGTTGACTTCGCCGGGACCGTGGCGCTGAGCAACTGTTCCGGCTCCGTCGTCCGCGTACCGGACTCGCAGCCCGGCGACAAGGCGCTCGTGATGTCCAACGGCCACTGCCTGGAGGCCGGCTTCCCGGCGCCCGGCGAGGTCGTCGTCGACAAGCCGTCGTCGCGCAGCTTCACGCTCCTGAACTCCAGCGGCGGCAACGCCGGAACGGTCAAGGCGAGCAAGATCGCCTACGGCACGATGACGGACACGGACCTTTCGCTCTACGAACTGACCAGCACTTACAGCGAGATCGAGAGCAAGTTCGGCATCAAGGCGCTTGAGCTGAACGCGGAGCACCCGGAGCAGGGGAGGGCGATCACCGTCGCCTCCGGCTACTGGAAGAAGATGTACAAGTGCAGCGTCGACGGCTTCGCCTACCGCCTCAGGGAAGGCAACTGGACCTGGAAGGACTCGGTCCGCTACACCTCTGACTGCCAGACGATCGGCGGCACTTCGGGCTCTCCGGTGATCGATGACGCGACCGGCAAGGTGGTCGCCGTCAACAACACCGGCAACGAGAGCGGCGAGGAGTGCACGGACAACAATCCGTGCGAGGTCGACGAGAACGGCAAGGTGACGGTCCGCAAGGGCATCAACTACGCCCAGCAGACGTACGGCATCGTGCCCTGCGTGGCACCCGGCAACAAGATCGACCTGAGCCGCGAGGGCTGCGAGCTCCCCAAGCCGTAAGGCTGTGGCAGCGGTGGGGCCGTCCGCCCGGGCGGCCCCACCGAATTGTCAAGAGTTCTCACCCCTTGTCCCCCTCCGTGGCCCCCCGAAGAATGCCCGTGACAACAGCACAACCACAACCACACAGGGCACAGCTGCAAGGGGGGCTCCACACATGAACAAGGCTCTCGCGGGCGGATTACTCGCCCTCACCCTCGTAGGGTTCGGCTCCGCGCCTTCGGTCGCGGCTCCGGACGGCGCACCGTCGGCGCAGGCGGCGGGGGAGGCCGCGGCAAAGGGCGTCGACTTCGCCGGAACCGTCGCGCTCAGCAACTGTTCGGGCTCGGTGGTCCGCGTGCCGCAGTCGAAGCCGGACGACCCCGCGCTCGTCCTCTCCAACGGCCACTGCCTGGAGAGCGGGTTCCCGGCGGCGGGCGAGGTCATCGTCGACCAGCCGTCCACCCGCACCTTCAAGCTGCTCGACGCCAAGGGCGCGGAGAAGGCGACGCTGACGGCGAGCAAGATCTCGTACGCGACGATGACCGACACCGACATCTCGCTGTACCAGCTCACCACCAGCTACGCCGACATCCAGAAGAAGTACGGCATCAAGGCGCTGGAGATCGAGGACGACCACCCGGTGAAGAAGCGGGCCATCACGGTCGTCTCCGGGTACTGGAAAGAGACGTACACCTGCAAGATCGACGGATTCGTCTACCGTCTCAAGGAGGGCGAGTGGACCTGGAAGGACTCCGTCCGCTACACCCCCGAGTGCCAGACCATCGGCGGCACCTCCGGCTCACCGGTGATCGACCACAAGACCGGCAAGGTCACGGCCGTCAACAACACCGGTAACGAAGAGGGCGAACGCTGCACCCTCGACAACCCGTGCGAGGTCGACCGCCACGGAAACGTGACGGTCCGCAAGGGCATCAACTACGCGCAGCAGACGTACGGGATCGTGCCCTGCGTCGGCCACGACAGCAAGATCGACCTCACTCGCAAGAACTGCAAGCTGCCGCGCCCGGCGGTTGCCCGGAGGTAGCGGGTTAAGCCGTGAGGCTTCTGAGCGCTGCCACCTTGCGGCGTACCTCGTGGGGTGGCAGCGCGGCGGCGGGCGCCGGTTGCGCCGCCGTCCCGGCACTCTGGCCCCGGCAGGCTTTGCAGAGGCCGGCGGGGAGTCTTTCGGGGAGGGCCGGTACGCCGCAGCCCGTGCATTCGACGAGGATCTGACGCCGTGGGGCGGACCGGGGCGGCAGCTTGTCGCGCAGCCTGCGGCGGACGAAGGCTCCGGGGGAGTACACCTGGTCCGGCAGCCCCGCGGTGAGGGCGCGTGTCAGTCCCTCCGGCGTGGCCCCGCGCGCGAGCCACTGCGCGGCGGGCTCTTCGAGGGCGGCGCACTCGGCCGCCGAGAGCGCCAGCCGGTTGTCGGCCGCTCCGAGCCGGGCGAGCGTCTCGTACGCCTCCGAACGCGTTTCCCGTGCCGTCGGCTCGCTCTCCGGTACGTCGCCGCTCAGGAACCGCGTCCACCACTCGGCGTCCCTGGCCGTGCGGCTGAAGTATGTACGGAACACCCACTGGGTCAGCGCGTCCCCGAGGGGTACGCGCACGCGCCGGTAATGACCGGCTGCGGTGAGGGAGTTCAAGGCCGTCTGCACGGCCTGCTGGCCGTAGCGGGGCTGCTCTCTGGCGAGCGTCTTGATGTCGATCGCGGTGCCTTCGGGCAGCCGGTCGATGTACGCGGCGAGGTAGGCCTCGCGTACGGGCAGATGATCGAAGTCGCCCTTGCGGCGGGGGGCTTGGCCGGGTGCGGAGTGCTTGCCGTAGCCGGGCTTGGCCATGGGGTGCGCGGGGGCGGGCAGGGCGGGGTTAGGCTCTTCGGTAGCCACCAGATCTCCTATGAGGATCTTGTTGGTCAGGCCCCGGTTCGGTGTTCGCAGCACCGGCCGGGGTCGTTCGTTATCCGAAAGCTAGAGCTTCGCAACGGCGTGTGGCAAGCCGGTCACGAAAAGTCATCACCCGTGGCCCACGGGGTACTTGGGAGGGCGGGCGGGTTGAGACCCACCGCCCATTCCTCAGAAAAGGCGCTCGGATCCCGCGTCCCGGATCTCGGCCGTGAAGTGGGCCCATGCGGTGGCCGCAACGGTGAACGTGGGACTTGCCTCGCCGAGTTTTGAGTCGCGGATGTGGATGGTGCGGGGGCAGGCTGCTATCTCTACGCAGTTGCCGCCCTGGCTGTCGCTGTAGCTGGACTTGTGCCAATCCAGGGCTACTTCGACGCAGTTGCTGCCCTCGCTGTCGCTGTAACTCGACTTGAACCAAGCAAGCTGGTCACTCATAGCTCCTCTTTCAACTCCCCGATGAAGTCCGCTGATTCCTCAACGCTGAGGGCGTGCATTCGGATCATGCCATGGGTTTGCGCCAGGCTGCTGACCTTGGCCGGGTCGGCGTACAGGGCGCTTGTCTTCTGCCCCTCGGCGAAGGCCATCTGCTCATGGTCGGCGCTCTCCAGCAGCACCAGAGAGCCGTTGAGCGCGAGCCCGGGGCACCTCCCCATGGGCAGCACCTGAACTGAGACGTTCCGCAACGCGCTCTCTGTCAGGGCGTGTTGAAGCTGCCGCTTCATGGCCTCCCGCCCCCCGACCATGGTCCGCAACGCAGCCTCGTACACCACGAACCCGAAGACCACGGACGGTCGCGCCCGCAACGCCTCCTGCCTGCGCAGCCTCGCGTTCACTCGTTCCTCGACGGTCTCGTCGTCCAGTGGCGGGCAGCTCTCGCTGATCAGCGTCCGTGCGTACTCCTCCGTCTGCAACAGCCCGGGGATCAGCAGCGGCTCGTACGAATGGATGGCGATGGCCTCGGCCTCCGCCTGCATGAACTCCTGCGACCGCGCAGGAAACGGCTCCGGCTTCAGATAGTCCTGCGCCGAAAGCAGCAGCCCGTGCGCATCGCACATCTCGTCGGCGACCTGGAGCAGCCGGAGGGTCGGCTTGCGGCGGCCGTTCTCCATCGACTTCACGTACTCGTAGTGATAGCCGGTCTCTTTGCACAGCTCCTCGCGGGTGGCGCCCGCCTGTTCCCGCCAGCGTTTGACCTGGTTGCCGCAGTAGCGCCAGGCCATCGGCGGCTGGGAGTTCGCCTCGGTCATCGCGCCCGCCCCTCTGGTGCACGGTGGGTACGGTTACGTTCTGTACCCGTGTCGGTACTCCAGGAGGCTATGCCCGGCCCGGCAGCGTATGAGGCATGGAACGCACAACTTCACCTCCCCCGAGGGAGTTTGAGTGGCGGCTGCCGAGGAGTCCGCGCAGTGTCGGACGGGCGCGCTCGCTGCTCGCCGGGCAGGCGCGGGACTGGAAGGTCCCGGACGACGTGGCGGACACCGCCGTACTGCTGCTCAGCGAGCTGATGACCAATGCCGTGCGGCACGGGCGGGTTCCGGCGGGGCGGGAGGTCGAGGCGCGGTGCGTGCTGGGCGGGGGCGTTCTACGGGTGGAGGTGGCGGACGCGAGCGATGCGCTGCCGTGCCCGAGGTCGGCGGGTCCGGACGACGAGTCGGGGCGGGGGCTAGCGCTGGTGGAGTTGCTGGCCGACGGGTGGGGGGCGCGGCCCCGGCCGTACGGGATCGGCAAGGCGGTCTGGTTCGAGCTGACGCTTCCCGGGGCGGAAGCGGACGGGCCGCCACCCGGTGACGGGGGCTCGCCCCGGTGAGACGTTGCCCGCGGCACTCGTCGCCGGACGGACCGGCGGGGAGGAAGGGGGCACCATGACCAAGATGATCGGTCACGTGGAGTACGCGAATGACGAGACGGAAGCGACCGAACTGCTCACCGAGTACAGCGAGTCGATCGGCCTTCCCTGGGGCCTGATCCCGCAGCGCAAGCGGGAAGCCTCTGTCCGTGTCGCGACCTACGAGGACAAGAACAACGGTCTGGCGGCGGCCAAGAAGACCCTCGACGACGACGTGGCCGAGCAGCGGCGCGCGGAACGGGTGTCGGAACGCACGGCGGAGATCAAGAAGCAGGCCGACTCCTTCGTGAAGGCGGTCGGGGAGTCGACCCTCTCGGGCCGGCTCCTCGACCAGTGCAGGCACCACTACGAGCAGGCCAACAACCCCAACTTCACCTTCGGCGCGGGCATGACGGAGCCGGAGTACGCCGCCTTCCAGGAGGAGTGGCAGGAAACCGCCGACCTGGCGTCGGAGCGCTACAACCAGTTCACGAACCTTCGCTCGACCGCGATCCAGGACAAGGAAGCCCTCGGCAAGGGCCAGGTCGGGGACACCCTGGCCACGCGCGGGCGCCAGGGCAACGTGTTCGTGACGATCCTGGGCGCGAAGTTCAACGCCCATATCGACATCAAGGGCAAGAAGAAGTGAGGGAGTAGCGGCGGGAGGCCTATGCGGTGCGCCGCACGGACCGTCCCGCGAGGACGTCCGTGCGGCGCCCGTCCTCCATCACGAACTTGCCGTCGATCAGGACGTGCGGGATGCCCGTCGGGAGGGTGCGGGGGGCGTCGAAGGTGGAGCCCGCCGCGACCGTTTCGGGGGCGAAGAGGACCAGGTCCGCGCGGTAGCCCTCGCGGACGATGCCCCGGTCGGGCAGGCGCAGGCGGGCCGCCGGGCGGCCGGTGAGGTGGGCGACGCACTCTTCGAGGGTGAGGACGCCGAGCTCGCGGACGTAGCGGCCGAGGTACTGGGGGAACGTGCCGTACGCGCGCGGGTGCGGCTTGAAGCCCTGGAGGATGCCGTCGCTGCCGCCCGTGTGCACGGGGTGGCGCATGATCGCCTGGACGTTCTCCTCGTGGCCGACGTGCTGGAGGATCGTCGAGCCCAGCTTGTCGTCGACGAGGAGTCGGCGGGCGGTGACCCACGGCTCCTCGCCGCGCTCGGCGGCGGACTCGGCGACCGTCTTGCCCACGAAAGAGGTCAGGTCGGGGTTCGAGACGCCGGAGATCTCGATCCGGTCCCACTCGATCGGTACGCCGTGACAGCCGTCGGCGCCGATGACCTCCATGTGATGGCGGATCTTCTCGGCGGTCGCGTCGTCCAGGAGGCGGGCGAGGATCGAGTCCGGGCCGCCTTCGCTCGCCCAGCTCGGCAGCATGGCGACGAGGGTCGTGCAGCCGGGGGTGTAGGGGTACGTGTCGAGGGTGATGTCCGCGCCGTTCGCGAGCGCGGAGTCGAGGAGGGCGAGCAGGTCGGGAGCCTTGCCCTTGTTCACGCCGAAGTTCATGGTGGCGTGCGCGAGGTGCAGGGGGCAGTTCGCCGTGCGCGTGAGGTTGACCATCTCCTCGTACGCCTGGAGTGCGCCGGCGCCGTAACTGCGGTGGTGGGGGCC
>NZ_JBNNJZ010000221.1:0-12833 GCF_050270335.1 Streptomyces sp. NPDC059900 | reverse complement strand
CGGGACGGCGGGGTGAGGCGCTGAGCGTCTACCAGCGGCTGCGTCAGGCCCTGGTACGCGACCTGGGTCTTGAGCCCTCGCCGGAACTGCGCCGCCTGCAGCAGGCCATCCTCAAGACCTCCACCCCCAATCTTCCGGTCCAGGCTCTCCAGAACCCGGCTCCCTACGTGTCCACTGCCGCCAACGCGCGGCTTGTCTCCGCTGCCGCCTGAGTTGTCAGTCCAAGTACAACTCCCTTCCATGCCAGGGGCGTTCACGCCCGGCGCCGCACACCTCGCAGCGCCGAGCAAGCAACGGACATACGCTCTCCCCTCTCGCTCGTCTCTTCCCGTCTCTCCCGTCTCGGCCTACAGCGCCGGCAGCCAGGCGGTGCTGCGGGAGCTGTTCCCCGAAGCGGTCATCGCGTCGAGTGCCGCACCCTCACGCCGGGCGTCACCCCAAAGGCATGACCTCCCTCTCGTCCGGATCCGGCACGATCACCGTGCCGACCCCGTCGTCCGTGAACATCTCCAGGAGGACCGAGTGCGGGACCCTTCCGTCGATCACGCGGGCCGCGCCCACGCCGCTCCGTACGGCGTCCAGGCAACCCGTCATCTTGGGCACCATGCCGTCGCTCAGCTCCGGCAGAAGCTTCTCCAGTTCGCCGGCCGTGAGCCGGGGTATGACCTCCTGACTGTGCGGCCAGCCCGCGTACAGGCCCGCGACGTCCGTCATCATGACGAGCGTCTCGGCGCGCAGCGCCGTCGCGAGCGCCGCCGCGGCGGTGTCGGCGTTGACGTTGTAGACCAGGCCGTCCTCGACGCTGCGGGCCAGCGGCGAGATCACCGGGATCCGGCCGTCCGCGAGAAGGCTGTTGACGGCGCCGGTGTTGACGCCGGTTATCTCTCCGACCCTGCCGATGTCCACCGGCTCCCCGTCGATCCAGGGCACGCACTGCTTCGCCGTGAGGGTGTTGGCGTCCTCTCCCGTCATGCCGACGGCGAGCGGGCTGTAGCGGTTGATGAGCCCGACCAGATCGCGCTGCACCTGGCCGGCGAGGACCATGCGCACCACGTCCATCGACTCCGGCGACGTGACGCGGAGCCCGCCCCTGAACTCGCGCTCCAGGCCCCGCCGCTTGAGCTCGGCATCGATCTGCGGGCCTCCTCCGTGCACCACCACGGGCCGCAGCCCGGCCTGGCGCAGGAAGACGATGTCGCGGGCGAAGGCAGCCGTGAGGTCGTCGTTGACCATGGCGTGCCCGCCCAGCTTGATGACGACTGTCCGGCCCTGGTGGCGGGCCAGCCACGGCAGGGCGTCTCCGATGGCCTCCGCCTTGGCGAGGGCCGAAAGCACGTTGTCGGGCACTGGGTGCGCGTTGTCTGTCATGAGAACCTCGCACGACGGTGGACCAAGCCGCCGACCGGGCAGTTGGCGCTCATAATTGCTACTCCTTCTGTGAATGGAACCCTGGCCCCGGGCAAGGGCCCGATAGCCAGTGGACATGCGCTTGAGTTCCGGATGAGAACACTTTGCTGTGCTGCGGGATGCCGGGAAAATGAATACCTGTCGACCCGAGCTGCGCTTGCGCCGCGATTGGATGACGATTCACCCTCCGCCCGGAAGTGAATCGTGGACGGCTTGAATTGGAGTGGAATGATGAGCAGTAACCCGTTCGACGACGCTGAGGGCCGGTTCTACGTCGTGGTGAACGAGGAGCAGCAGCATTCGCTGTGGCCCTCGTTCTCCGAGGTTCCCGCCGGCTGGCGCATCGTGTTCGGTGAGGAGAGCCGCGACAAGTGCCTCGCGTACGTGGAGGAGAACTGGACCGACCTTCGGCCGCAGAGCCTTCGGGACGCGATGGGCGCCGACGCCGCGTAGGACGCCGCGTGAGAGGCCGCCCGGGACGCCGCGGCTAGGGCGCGATGCCCACGGACCGCACGGAGGAGTCACGGCCGAGCTCCCGCTCGGTGCGTCGCAGCACGATCGAGTCGGCGATCTCGCCGCCGCGTATCGCGATGTTCGACAGCAGGGCCGACGTCAGGCCGTGGCTGTGCTCGGTGCCGCCCTGCAGATAGACGCCGCAGGCCAGGTCCGATTCGGCGACGAGCCGGTAGTCGCGCTCCACCTGGTGCTTGCCCGCCGCGTCGCGCCGGAAGTGCTGGTCGAAGTCGCCGAGCAGGCGGGCCGGGTCCACGCCGTCGTAGCCGGTGGCGAACACGAGGGCGTCGACGGACATCTCCTCCTTCCGGTCGTCGAGCAGCGAGCGCAGGACCACCTGTGTTCCGTTCCCGGCCTGTTTGACCTCGTCGACTCGCGAGAGGTTGCGGAAGTGCAGCCGCTGCACGCCGCGCACCTGCTCGTCGTACGAGCGCTGGTGCAGGGCCCGGATGACGTCGGAGTCGACGACCCCGTAGTTGGTGTTGCGGTGGTAGCGCCAGAACGCGTCGCGTGATTTGTCGGTGCCGAAGTAGTAGTCGTCGACCGCGTCGGGGTCGAACACCTGGTTGGCGAAGGGTGTGTCGTCGGCGACGGAGTAGCCGTACGAGGGGATGACCGCGGAGACCTGGGCGTGCGGCAGCGTGTCGTGGAAGAACCGGGTGATCTCGGCCGCGCTCTGTCCCGCGCCGACCACCATCACGTTCTTGAGGTCCTCCGGCTTGCGTGAGTTGAACTTGGCCAGGAACTCCGAGCTGTGCCAGACGCGTTCGTCGGACGTCACGCCCTCCGGCAGGCGCGGCACCAGGCCCGTCGAGATGACGACGTTGCGTGTCGTGACCACGCTGCTCGCGCCGTCGCCGTCGCGCACCTCGATCTCCAGGAGGCCGGGCACCTCGGTCCCGTTCTCGGTGACGGGCCTGATCGAGGTGACCTCGGTGCCGTAGCTGACCCGGTCGCTGAGGCCGGCTGCCGCCCACTCCAGGTACTGGTGGAACTCCTGCCGGGTCGGGAAGAAGTCCTGGTTGTTGACGAACTGCACGAGCCGGTTCGAGGCGTGCAGATACGAGATGAAGCTGAACCGGGACATCGGGTCCCGGTAGGTCGCCAGGTCCTTGAGGAACGAGATCTGCATGGTCGTCGACGGCAGCAGCATGTTCCGGTGCCAGCCGAACGTGGGCTGCCGCTCGAAGAAGTGGGACTTGACCGGATTCTGCGGAGTGCTCGCCCCGTGCTCCTCCAAGGCGATCGCGAGCGACAGGTTGGACGGGCCGAACCCGATGCCGACCACGTCGTAGATCTCTTCGCTGCTACCCGTAATACCCATTGAAGTTTCTCCCGCTTGCGTCTGGAAAACTCGGCTGTTGGTCCGAGAGACCGTTCTGCAGTGTTGCTCCGGAGTCTGTCCAAGACCGCTCAAAGACAACTTGAATACGGCCTGAAGACCGTTCGAGAGCTTCTCGAGGTGCCGTCCAGGGAAGCGGAAGTATGGTCGGCGCGGATTTTCCGACTGCCGAAAGGTGATTCAGGATGTTCGTGCCCAGCTTCTACCGAGAATCGGACAGTTCGTGGATGGTGGACATCATCCGCGGTAATCCGTTGGCGCTCGCGGTGGCCAACGGCTGCCCGAAGAACGGTCCCTTCGCCACACATCTGCCGGTCATCTTCGACCCCGAGACGTCCGCCGACTGGACCGGCGACCTGCCCGGCGCCACGCTGCTCGGACACATGAACCGGGCGAACCCGCACTGGTCGGCCCTTGAGTCGGGCGGCGTGCTGCTCCTGACGTTCACCGGCCCGCACTCCTATGTGTCGCCCACGGTGTACGAGGTGACGCCGGCCGCCCCGACCTGGAACTTCACGTCGGTGCATGTCCGGGGCGTGGTGGAGAAGATCGACGAGATGGAGGAGACGCTCGAGGTGGTCCAGCACACGGTGCGGGCCTTCGAGGGGGACTTCGGCGACGGCTGGGACATGACGGAGTCCCTCGGCTACTTCCGCAAGATCGCGCCCGCCGTGGGGGCCTTCCGGTTCAAGGTGACCGGGGCCGAGGGCATGTTCAAGCTCAGCCAGGAGCAGCCGAGCGAGGTGCGCGACCGGGTGCGCAAGTCCTTCGGGGAGAGCGCCTGCACGTACAAGCGGGAGACGGCCGGTCTGATGAGCCGGCTGCCGTGACGTGCCGGAGCTCTCGGTTCCGGAGGGAAGGGTTCCAAAGGGCCCGGAGGGAGGGGAGCACACGATTCAGACCGCCGTGAGCACCTCGCCGGAGATCGCGGACAGGGCCGTCCCGAAGCCGTCGAGGAAGGTGTCCACCTCGCTGTCGGACACGGTCAGCGGCGGGGCGAGCCGGATGACGTCCGGTGCCACGGCGTTCACCAGGAGGCCGTTGTCCTGGGCCGCCTGCTGCACGCGCGCGGCGATGTCCCCGTCGAGCACGATGCCCAGCAGGAGCCCAGCGCCGCGGACTTCGCGCACCAGCGGGTGGCCCAGTGCCGCAAGCCCGGCCCGCAGCCGCTCGCCCGCCTGCGTCACGTGGGCCAGGATGCCGCCCCGCTCGATGGTGTCCAGGACGGCGACGGCGCCCGCGCACACCACGGGGTTTCCGCTGAAGGTGGAGCCATGGGTGCCGGGGGTGAGCAGGTCGGCGGCGGCACCGAAGGCGAGCGTGGCGCCGATGGGCAGGCCGCCGCCGAGGCCCTTGGCCAGGGTGACGACATCCGCCTCGACACCCTCGGCCTGCGCCGCGAACCAGCGGCCCGTGCGCCCGATGCCGGTCTGGATCTCGTCGAGGACAAGGAGGGTGCCGGTCGCCGCGGTGATCTCGCGGGCGGCCCGGAGGTAGCCGGGCGGGGGCACGATCACGCCGCTCTCGCCCTGCACCGGCTCGAGGACCAGGAGCGCGGTGTGCGGGGTGACGGCGGCACGCAGGGCCTGCACGTCTCCGTACGGTACGTGGCTGACGTCGCCCGGCAGCGGGTGGAAAGGGCGCTGCTTGGCCGGCTGGCCGGTGAGGGCGAGGGCGCCCATGGTGCGGCCGTGGAAGCCGCCGGTGGCGGCCACCATATGGGTCCGGCCGGTGAGTCTGCCGATCTTGAAGGCCGCCTCGTTGGCCTCGGCCCCCGAGTTGGAGAAGTACACGCGGCCCGCGCGCCCGGTGAGCCGCAGCAGGCGCTCGGCGAGGCGCACGGTCGGCTCGGCGACGAAGAGGTTCGACACATGGCCGAGCGAGCCGATCTGCTCGGCGACGGCCCGTACGACCGCGGGGTGGGCGTGGCCGAGCGAGTTGACCGCGATGCCGCCGACGAAGTCGAGGTACTCGGTGCCCTCCGCGTCCCAGACCCGGGTGCCACGGCCGCGCACCAGCGGCAGCCGCGGGGTGCCGAAGTTGTCCATCATGACGCCCTGCCAGCGGTGGGTCAGTGCCGTGTTGCCCGCCCCGATGATGTCCGCGCCGTCCTCGCTCATCGTGTCTCCTTCGTGGGGTAACCCCGCATGCGGCGCGGGGCGGTGGTCAAGAGGCGTACTCGCTGTTCTCGTGGACGTACTCGGCGGTGAGGTCGTTGGCCCAGATGACGGCGGACTCCGTGCCCGCCGAGAGGTCCGCGGTGAGCCGGATCTCGCGCCCCGTCATGTCGACGAGCGAGCGGTCCTCGCCCACCGATCCGTTCTTGCACACCCACACGTCGTTGATGGCGACGTTGAGCTCGTCCGGGTGGAAGACGGCGCCGGTGGTGCCGATGGCGGACAGGACGCGGCCCCAGTTGGGGTCCTCGCCGTGCAGCGCGCACTTGAGGAGGTTGTTGCGGGCGATCGAGCGGCCGACCTCGACGGCGTCGTCCTCGCTCGCGGCGCCCGTGACCTCGATGCGGATCTCCTTGCTCGCTCCCTCGGCGTCCGCGATGAGCTGCCGGGCCAGATCGGCGCACACCTCGCGCACGGCCTCGGCGAACTCCGCGTGTCCGGGCTCGACTTGTGCCGCGCCCGAGGCGAGCAGGAGCACGGTGTCATTGGTGGACATGCAGCCGTCGGAGTCGACGCGGTCGAAGGTGAGGCGGGTGGCGTCGCGCAGGGCCGTGTCGAGGACGCCGGAGTCGAGCGCGGCGTCCGTGGTGAGGACGACGAGCATCGTGGCGAGACCCGGCGCGAGCATGCCTGCGCCCTTGGCCATGCCGCCCACCGTCCAGCCGTCCCGGCTGACGACGGCCGTCTTGTGCACGGTGTCGGTGGTCTTGATGGCTACGGCCGCCTGTTCGCCGCCGTTCTCGGACAGCCGGGCCGCGGCCTCGGTGACGCCCGGCAGCAGCTGGTCCATCGGCAGGTTCACGCCGATGAGGCCGGTCGAGGCGACGGCGATCTCGGCGGAGCTCAGGCCGAGCACTTCGGCGGCCTTCTCGGCGGTGGCGTGGGTGTCCTGGAAGCCGCGGGGGCCCGTGCAGGCGTTGGCGCCACCGGAGTTGAGGACCACCGCCGCGACCACGCCGCCCTTGACGACTTCCTCGGACCAGCGCACGGGCGCCGCCTTCACCCGGTTGGAGGTGAAGACGCCGGCCGCGGCCCGGAGAGGTCCGGTGTTGACGACGAGCGCCAGGTCCGGGTTGCCGTTCTGCTTGATGCCGGCGGCGAT
The DNA here is from genome assembly GCF_050270335.1 of Streptomyces sp. NPDC059900. Taxonomy (NCBI): domain Bacteria; kingdom Bacillati; phylum Actinomycetota; class Actinomycetes; order Kitasatosporales; family Streptomycetaceae; genus Streptomyces; species Streptomyces sp. NPDC059900. Next base: position 6,292 of record NZ_JBNNJZ010000221.1, on the reverse strand, counting down.
GCCCGCCGCCGTGAAGCCTCGTGCTGCGGTGACGCTCACGGTGCGACTCCGATCGTGGAAAGCCCGAGCTCCTCGGGGAGGCCGAGGGCGATGTTCATGCTCTGGAGGGCGCCGCCCGCGGTGCCCTTGGTGAGGTTGTCGATGGCGCTGATCGCGATGATCCGGCCGACCGCCGGGTCGTAGGCGACCTGGACCTGCGCGGCGTTCGACCCGTACACGGCCGCGGTGCTCGGCCACTGCCCCTCGGGCAGCAGCGTCACGAACGGCTCGTCGCCGAGCGCCTTCTCGTACGCGGCCCGTACGTCGTCCGCGCCGATCCCCGGCCGCGCCGCGGCGGAGCACGTGGCGAGGATGCCGCGCGGCATGGGGGCCAGGGTCGGGGTGAAGGAGACGGCGACCCGGTGGCCCGCCAGCGCGCCGAGGTGCTGGCTCATCTCCGGGGTGTGCCGGTGGCCGCCGCCCACTCCGTACGGCCGCATCGAGCCCATGACCTCGCTGCCGAGCAGGTTCGCCTTGGGCGCCTTGCCCGCGCCGGACGTGCCGGACGCCGCGACGACGACCGCCTCGGGTTCGGCGAGCCCCGCCGCGTACGCGGGGAAGAGGGCGAGCAGGACCGCGGTCGGGTAGCAGCCCGGTACCGCCACGCGCTTGGTGCCCGCCAACGCGGTCCGAGCGCCCGGCAGTTCGGGCAGGCCGTAGGGCCAGGTGCCCGCGTGCGGAGAGCCGTAGAACGACACCCAGTCGGCCGCGTTGGTGAGCCGGAAGTCCGCGCCGCAGTCGACGACGAGTGTCTCCTCGCCCAGCTCGGCCGCTACCGCGGCCGACTGGCCGTGCGGCAGCGCGAGGAAGACGACGTCGTGCCCTCGCAGGGCGTCGGCGGTGGTGGGCAGCACCTCACGTCCGGCCAGCGGGGCGAGGTGCGGTTGCAGGGTGCCGAGCCGCTGTCCCGCGCTGGAGTGCCCGGTCAGGGCGCCGATCTCGATGTCGGGGTGGGCCAGAAGCAGGCGCAGTAGCTCGCCGCCCGCATATCCGCTCGCTCCCGCCACGGCTGCTAGCACTGTCATGAACCCTCCCGTTTGGCAGACATGTGGTTCTCGTGTGATCCGGGCCCTGTCCTTCGTGGCATGCGCGGCCACGGTGTGTGCGGCCATGGCATGCGCGGCCACGGCGTGCGCGGCTAGGAGGAGCGCATCGCGCCCGCCGCGTCGAGCGCGGCGGCCGCGTCCCGTTCGATGTGCCGCAGCAGCGGGCCGGGATCGTCCTGGAAGTAGAAGTGACCGCCGTCGAAGACGCGCAGGCCCGTGAAGTGCTCGGTGTGTGCCTCCCAGCCGGCCATCCGCGACGGCGGAGCCGAACGGTCCTCGCGGCCCGCGAAGGCCGACAGCGCCACCGGCAGGGGAGCGGCGTCACAAGCAGGGCGCCAGTTCTCCACCAGGTGCAGATCGGCCCGGATGATCGACTCGAACAGGGCCCACAGTCCCGGGTCGTCGAAGACCCCGTCGGGTGTGCCGCCGAGCAGCTTCAGACGAGTCCGCAGTTCGGTGTCGGACAACTCGTGGTACCGGCTCGTGACGCCCGCCGGACGCGGTGCGGATCGCGCGGAGACACCGACCCACACCGGCAGGGGCAGGCCCAGGTCTACGGCACGCCGGGTGATCTCGTACGCCATGACGGCGCCCATGCTGTGCCCGAAGAGAGCGTAGGGGCCGCCCAGTTCGGGTTCGATGTCCCGCAGCAGGAAGTCGGCGAGCCGCCCGGCGTCCGTGACCGGCGGCTGGTCGATGAGGCGGCCGTGGCCCGGCGCGTCGAGGAGGCGCACGTCCCACGTGTCCGGAAGCCCGGCCGGCCAGTGGCGGTACGACACGTGCGAGCCCCCGGCGTGGTGCAGCACGAACAAGCGCAGGGCAGGTCGTGTGCTGTCCATCGCTCCCCCTCGGATCGGACCACGCGTCCCCGGACCATAGAACGGCGTCCGGCACCGCGGAGCACCGGCACGAGAAGGCCTCCGGCGCTGGTGTGGCGGCTCTTGAGCGTTCCTCAGGCGGCGGGGGCGCGGGCGCAGGTGAGGGCGCCGGACGCCCGTCGGCTCCAGCGGGAATCGACCGGAGCTCGATCAATCCTGGATAGCGTCGGCGCAGAGTTGGTACCGGCAACACGAAGAGCCAAGCCCGTACGCGCAGACCGCGGCCCGGCCCATAAGGCCAGGGCGCCGCACCACCGCTCGAACCGGAGCGGAGAGCGGACGGGCCGATCGGCTGCCGTGCGTTCCCATCCGGAACGCGGGGCAGCCGATCTCCCTTTCGTGCGGCGGGAGTCCGCCCGCCAGATGCCGTACGTCGAGAGAAGTCGAGAGACGTCGAGAGATTCAGCGGTCCGGCGCGATGCCGGACCGCTCTGTAGCGAGCCTTGAGCCCCTTGCGACACCGTGTTCCCACCGGCAGATCTGCGCCCAGCCCTCAGCACAGCTAAGCCCGGCGAAGGGACGAACCGGTGAACGACCAGTCGCAACAGCGCGCCCATGCGCACCCCCACAGCCACATCGGCCTCATGGAGCGTGCCGGCATCCCGCCGGAGCCCCGCACACTGATCGCCGGTGAGTATCTGCTGCGTCCCCCGAGCACGGACGAGTACCGGGAGGTCCTCGCGCTCGGGGTCGACCCGGACGTCCGGCTGTGGAACCCCCGCTGCCAGGTCACCGACGAGGCCTCGGCCCTCAGGGACTGCCTCGCCGGAGCCGACTGGTCCGACGGCAGCCACACCACCTTCTCGATCATCCACCGGGTCACCGGGCGCTACGCGGGCAACATCGCCCTGCACGGCATCGACCGCGCCGACTCGCAGGCCTACGTGGGCTATCGCATCGCTCCGTGGACCCGGGGGCAGGGTGTGGCGACGACCGCCGTGCGCGCTCTCATCGGCTGGGGCTTCGGCGATCTGGGGCTCAGCCGCCTCGTCCTGACCCACGGCCTGGAGAACATCGCCTCCTGCCGAGTGGCCCAGAAGGCCGGGTTCGCCCTCGAAGGCACCAGGCACATGGCCAAGCGCTTCGGCGACGCCCGGCTCCACGACGAGCACGTGCACGCCCTCGGGGCCCGGTCGAGAGCGGTCTAGCCAAGCAATACAGAACCGCTCGAAGTCCGCTCTGCGGCGCTTGTTGCGCCGACGGCCGGTTCCTTACGGTGACGCCATTCCTGAGTCAATCCATGACGTTCCCATGACGCGCTTAAGGACGGTGCCCGTTGAGCACGAACCCTTTCGATGACGAGGACGGCCGCTTCTACGTCGTGATCAACGACGAGGAGCAGCACTCCCTGTGGCCCGCGTTCTCCGAGGTTCCCGCCGGCTGGCGCACGGTCTTCGGCGAGGCGTCCAGGGCCGAGTGCCTGGAGTACGTCGAGCAGAACTGGACCGACCTGCGCCCCAAGAGCCTGCGCGAGGCCATGGCCGCGGACTGACCGCCGCCCGGACGCAGTCGAGTGATCGGTAGTACGCCCAGGAAGACACGTTGAGTGGGGAGTTGAAGGTTGTGACGGGCGCTGTGAGAACCGCGAGCAGGTACAAGACGAAGCCGGTGGGCACCAGCGATGACCTGGCGCAGCGCGACGTGGTCCTGTCCTTCCTGGGCGGGCAGGCAAAGGTCCAGAAGACGGGGATGACCTTCCCGCAGAACATGCCCGAGCAGGCATGGGAGCGCATCGGGACCAACCTGCGCGAGCTGGTGAACTCCTCCGCGTGGTGGCTCGGCGACTGGCTGCTCTACGGGGAGTCCGCCTACGGATGGCGGCGGTACAAGGAGGCCATAGAGCGCACGGGGCTCGACTACCAGACCCTGCGCAACTACGCGTGGGTGGCCCGGCGGTTCGAGCAGCAGCGCAGGCGCGACAGCCTCAGCTTCGCCCACCACGCCGAAGTGACCCGTCTCTCGCCGCCGGAGCAGGACTACTGGCTGCGCAAGGCCGAACAGCAGAAGTGGTCGCGCAACGAACTCCGCAGGGCGGTCCGTGCCAGCCTCGCCGTGCAGAGCGAAACGGCGGACTCCGACCAGGCTGCCCAGGTCGACCAGGCCGCCCGGGATGCCGAGGTCGCCGAGCAGCAGGAAGTGCCGCGCCTTGACACTTCGGCAGCCGCCGAACGGCGCCAGCAGAAGGTCACCACGCTCACCATCGAGCTGTCCGCGGGACAACTCGACTACTACTCGAAGGCCGCCGCCGCGCACGGTCTGTCCGTCGACGCGTGGGTGACCCGGGTTCTCGAAACCGCCGATCGGCAGACCGCGTAGCCACCTCACATCGCATCGGAGTCAGTTGATGATCCTTCAGGGAAAGCGCGTCGCCCTGCCGCCGACGCCCGTCGTCCACAAACAGTTCGAGGCGAACGTGGCGGCCGCTCCCGACGCCGTCGCGGTGGTCTGGGCGGGACGGCAGGTCACGTACGCGGAGCTGGACGTCAGGGCCAACCGGTTCGCGCGGTTCCTCGCCGCGCGCGGACACGGCCGGGGCGCCAAGGTCGGCGTCTGTCTCGACTACTCGGTCGACCTGCTCGTCGCCATCCTCGGCACGCTCAAGGCAGGCGCGGCCTATGTGCCCTTCGACCCGGCCTATCCGGCCCAGCGCCTCCAGCTGCTGCTCGGCCAGGTGCCCGACCTCGCCCTGATCGTGGCATCGCCGGCGACCGCCGGGATGGTCGAGTCGGCGAGCGTCGACGTCATCGACCTGGAGCAGCTCTCCGACGAGCTGGCGGTCCTCCCGGCGAGCGCCCCCGAGGTCGCCGTCACCGGGGACGACGTGTGCTACGCGGTCTTCACGTCCGGTTCGACCGGCACGCCGAAGCTGACCGCGGTACGGCACGAGGGCTGGTTCAACCTGATGAACTGGCTCACGCTCGAATACGGCCTGCACAGCGGCTCGAACAACCTGGTCGTCAGCGCCTTCGGCTTCGACCTCTCGCAGCGCGCCCTGATGACACCGCTGTTCTGCGGCGCCACCCAGCACCTGCTGGCGAGCCGCAACTTCGACGCGATGATGGCCTACCGCATGCTGAAGGAGCACGACATCCGCGTCGTGCACTGCGCGTCGAGCACGCTCTACCTCCTGATCGACTGGGAGACCGCACGCGGCGGTGACGCGCTCACCAAGCTCGACTACGTGCTGTTCGGCGGGGAAGCGCTCAAGGTGGAGCGGCTCACCAACTGGGCGCGCCGCGAGGGCAATACGTGCACCCTCCTGCACCAGTACGGCGTCGCCGAGTGCACCGACGTCGCGACCTCCTACGACCTGGCGGGGTACCGCCCCGGCGAGCACGAGGTCGCACCGGTCGGCAGGCCCGCGTACAACACCGACATCCACCTTCTCGACGAGGACCTGCGCGAGGTCGGCGCGGGGGAGTCCGGCGAGATCTGCATCTCCGGGGCCAGCGTCGGCGCCGGTTACCTGGGCGGCAGCGGACCCGAGAACACCAAGTTCACGACGCTCGTCGTCGACGGTGAGCCGCGCCGCCTTTACCGCACCGGCGACCGCGGCCACGTCAGCGAGGCCGGTGAACTCATCGTCGCCGGACGGATGGACGCGCAGGTGAAGGTGCGCGGCATGCGCATCGACCCCACCGACATCGAGCGGGCGCTCGGCAGGCTGTCCGGGGTCAGGGAGGCCGCCGTGGTGGTCACCTACACCGACGCCGGTGAGGCCGAACTGACCGCGTTCGTCGTCCCCTCGGGCAACGATCTGACCGAGGACGACCTGCGGACCCGCCTTCTGCGGACCCTGCCCCGGAACATGGTTCCGGCCAGGTTCATGAACATTCTGCGAATTCCGCTCAGCCCGCACGGGAAAGTGGACCGCGCAGCCCTCGTCGAAACATGCCGGAAGCAGGACGCCGAAATCGGCACGGCGGCATAGCCGACGGACTTGCCGGACCTTGTTTGAAAATCGAGAGGACTGTGATGATTGCCGACAGTGTGCGCGCCATTTGGTGCCGGGAATTGCAGCGCGACGACATATCGGTCGACGATGATTTCTTCACCCTTGGCGGTCAGTCCCTGATCATGGTCAAGATCCAGGGTGCGTTCATCGAGGAGCTGGACGTCGAGGTCCCCATGGACCAGATGTTCCTCAACCCGACCGTGGCATCGATCTCCGAGTACATCGAATCACTGGGTGCGGTAACCGCCCCGTAGCAGCAGGTGTTCCGGGCGTCTGCGGGTGTCCCGGCGGCGGGACACCCCCCGGTCCCATGTGTATTTTTCCCCCGAGTTCGCACGGCGAGCCATTTGTTTATTCCCCGCTGCGGGCGTTTG
>NZ_JBNNJZ010000220.1:0-12861 GCF_050270335.1 Streptomyces sp. NPDC059900 | reverse complement strand
GCTGCTCGCCGGTGCGGGCTGGCACCTGACCTCGTACGCCGACGAGGACGCGCGGTTCCTGGCGCTGGCCGTACGGCGCGACTAGACGATCGGTTCCAAGGGTTGGCCGCGCGCATGAAGCGAGGGAGCACAACGGGCACCGGGCAACCCGTCATGCGATCGCCGACTGCGTACGACCTATGACGGTTGGAACCGTCATCTACGGTTCCGCCATGACGACTAAGGAGCCGCGCCCGGATCTTCGGCCCCCCGGCCTGAACGCCGACGAGAAGACCACCCTGCTGAACTTCCTGGACTACCTGCGGGAGTCCGTCCTCGCGAAGGCGGCCGGCGTCCCGGAGCCGGCGGTCCGCACGGCCGGTGTCCCTTCGGGGACCAGCCTGCTCCAACTGCTCAAGCACCTGACGGCCGTCGAGCTCAACTGGTTCGTCTGGGCCTACGCCGGCGCCGACCGCGAGCAGTGGGAGGACGAGGCTGCGGTGTCCGCCGACGACACCGCCTCGGACTTGGCGCACGCCTATCGCCAAGCGGTCGCCCGGGCCAACGCGGTCGCCCTCGCCTGCACCGACTTGGACCGCCCCGGCGCCCGCTCGCTGCGCGAGACTCCGCCGCCGTCGATGCGCTGGGTGCTGGTCCACATGATCGAGGAGACCGCCCGGCACGCCGGCCACGCGGACATCCTGCGCGAGCAGATCGACGGCTCGATCGGGCGGTGAACAGGTGCGATCGCACCCGCCAACCGGTCATGTGAACCCTGACCGCCTACGACCGCCACGCCCCCTTGGAATCGTTCAACTAGCATCCGGCAACGGCGGAGGCGAACGTCTCCGGGGCGTCGAACATGACGTTGTGCCCGGCGTCCGGCACGGTCAGCACCCGCACGCCTGACGCCACCAGCTCTTCGGCGCCCGCGAGTTCGCCGCTGCGGTCGCCTTGCAGGTAGACGCGCTCCACGGGCAGTTCCAAGAGCATCGCGCGCATCGTGGGCCGTGTTCCTCTCACGAGTCCCGTCGCGCTGCGGTGCAGGGCGCGGGGGTCGGCCAGGCGCATGGTCGCCGCCCACAGGGGGTCGATCTCTTCCAGCACGCGCGCGTGGCCGTGGGCCACGAAGTCCTCTTCTTCGTAGGCCGCGATTTTGCTGCTTCCCGCGGTCGCGGCCGGGCGGGGGTCGAGGTTGGCCTCGGTGAGCACGAGGCGTGACACCAGGTCGCCGCGTCGGTGGGCGAGCACGATCGCCACGGAGCCGCCCATGCTGTGCGCGACGATCTCTGCTCGGCTCACCCGGGCCTCGTCCAACGCCGCGGCCAGGGCGTCCGCGAGTTCCTCCAGGGTGTAGCCGAAATCCGCGGGGCGGTCGCTGATGCCGTGGCCCGGCAGGTCGACGAAGAGCGAGCGGCGGCCGGCCAGCCCGGGCCTGGCCGCGATGTGCGCGTGGTAGACCGTCGAGGCCGCGCCGAGCCCGTGCACGTACACCCGGGCCGGGCCCTCCCCTTCGCTCTCCGTCCAGCGGACACAGCTGCCATGCGCATCGAACCGTGCCTGTCGCATCCCGCTCCCCCACTCGCCTGCCGCTCGACTGCTCTCGTGTCGAGCAGTTCCGGCACCGACAATACATCGTTACCGAGGTATAGCGAGAGCGATGTACACCGGGAGTGCGGCAGAATGCAGGCATGCTCGAACTGGCCATCCTCGGTTTCCTCTACGACGCACCCCTGCACGGCTACGAGCTGCGCAAGCGCATCACCGCGCTGACCGGGCACGTGCGCCCCGTCGCGGAGAGCACGCTCTACCCCGCCATCAAGCGGCTGGAGAAGGCAGGCCTGCTGGCCCGCGAGACACAGCCCGGCTCCGTGGCGGCCCCGCGCCACGTCCTGAACCTCACCGCGGCAGGCAGGAGCGAACTCCGGCGCAGGCTCACTCAGCCGCAGCAGGGCGACATCACCGACGAGAACCGCTGGTTCACGGTGCTCGCCTTCCTGCGTCACGTGGACGACAAGGCCGCCCAGGCCGCCGTGCTCGAGCGCCGCCTTGCCTTCCTCGAGGAGCCGGCCAGCTTCTTCTACGACGGCGAACATCCGTTGCGCGCCGAGGACCTGGACGACCCGTTCCGACGCGGCATCCTGACCATCGCCCGCGCGACGAGCCGTGCCGAACTCACCTGGCTGCGGGCGACGCTGAGCTCACTCCGCTGAGGTGGCCGCCGCTGCGTCCGTGTGTACGACCGGGCAGCCCTGCACGCCGGGCACCGGGAACGTGCCGAGCGCGCCGACCCGGTACCCCTTCGGGTAGCCCTTGATCTCCCGGTTCTGGCGCGCGTAGTGCGGCGCGCCACGGGGCGGCATCAGGCGCACGGCACGCCCGCGCAACCGCACCGCACGCCTGACCAGCGCGCGGGTGGCGGCGCCCGGCGGTTCGTAGCGGAAAGCGCGCAGGAGCGGCTCGTCGAGCAGGGCGAGGGTCGAGGTACGCAGCAAGGGCGCCAGGGGGCGCGGATACCAGGAGGCCATGAGGTCGAGGGTCGCGTCGGAGACCCTGCGCGCGCCCTCGTCCCACGCGAAGTGCGCCTCTTCGTAGGCGTCGAGACATTCCTCGAAGGCTTCGTAGGAGTCCGGGATGTCCTGGATCCCCATGTGGCGGCCCAAGGTGCGGTAGTGGACGGCGGCAGCGGTCGTCTCGTGGCGCGACAGCTTGCGCCATCCATAGGCATCGATCCAGCGCTTGGGCATCACCACGAACGTGCACAGCACATAGCGCATGTCGTCGTTGCTGATGTCGTAGCTGCGGTGCATCTGGTTGATGCGGCGGATCGCGGTACGCCCCTCGTCCGCGCCGAAGCCGTGCTCCACCACGGCGTCCAGGAGCAGGGCCGTGTCGTCGTAACGCTTCTGCGGGCGGCCGGTCAGTTCGGCCGTCTCGGCAAGCAGCCGGCCGATGCTGGGTACGGCGTACGTGCGGTAGAGAGCGAGCTCGAGCGCGCGCGTGTAGTCCCAGGGGAACTCGTACGTCGCGGTGAGCCGGTAGATCGCCAGGGCGTCCTTCTCGGGGTCCAGACGCCGGATCTCCCTGAGCCGGTCAAATCGCTTCACCCCACGGTCCCCCTTCTGTCCTTGGAACTCCAACTCTACGTTGGGAGGAGACAGATGAGTGATCATCAGCAGGAATCAGCACCGGGGGAAGGCGGGCCCGCATGTTCGACAAGCTCCGCAATCTGTGGCGCGCGGACGAGACCGTCCGCAGCAAGGACAAGCGCCCGCACAACCTCTTCGAGGCGGCCGCCGTCTACGTGGCGGCGTGCGCCGACGACGACCAGGACCGGGCGGACGAAGCCACGGACTGGGTATCGCCCGAAGCGCTGTCCTTCGGCGTCAGCGAACTCGCCTGCCGGGCGGTCATCGCCCTGGCCCGGGAACGCGACGAGTCGCCGACGGACGTGGCGCGTACGCTCCTCGGCCTGCCTGCCGCCTGACGTCCGTGTCCGCGAGATCGGGACAGGCCAGTGCCTCGCGGGTGGGGGTGCCCGTCTCGGCTGCGTAGGCGAGGCGTTCACGGACCTCGCGCGGGGTGCGGGGGCGGTAGCCGGGGCCGTCGCCGCAGCAGCCCTGCCGGAAGCTGAGGCCCGACAGCAGAACCGCGCTCAAGGCGCGCCACGCAGCCCTGTCGCGGCGCTTGGGCACCGCGAGCGCGGAGCCCGCGCCGAGCAGCCGGCCGCCGCACCGGGGGCAGACATCGACGCGCGCCCGTCCGTAGTCGGCCGACTTCTTGAAAGAAGCGCGGCAGGGCAGACACACGAAGTGCAGGCTGGCTCTGGGCATGACGCCCACCGTAGGCGTGCGGCGCGCGGGGTACGAGCGAGTTTCCCGGTGCGCAAGCACGAGTCTCCTGGTCACACCCCCCTCGACGATCAATGGGACCTGTGGTTAGGGTGCGCCGACGGATGAAGCGATGGGGAGGCTGGCATGGCCGCAACGGACGACGCTGTCGCCGCCGAGGACGACGCGCTGTACGTGCTGACCGCGGTGCTGCTGACACCCGCGAAGTTCCCCAGTGTGCTCGGTGACGACTATCCGGAGGCGTGCGCGGCTCTGGGACTCGAACCGCTCGCCGACGGGTACGGTCTGGTGCTCGGTCAGGACGGTGCGGGCGCCCGGTGGACCGTCGTCGTCGACGACGTGTCGCTGGTGGCCGTCGCGATCGCCTCCTGGGACTGCGGCATGGAGTACGACCTCTCGCCCGACGAGCGCACGGTGGTCGCCGCACTGCCCGGCTGGCCCCTCGCGGTCGCCGTCGCGGCGCCCAACGTGCCCGCGCCGCACGATCCCGAACCGGAGGAAGCGGGACAGGAGCCGCTCTCGCCTCCGCAATCCGACATTTGGGGTCCTGCTCAGCGACGGCTGGGCGCCGACGAGATAGCGCTGCAGTGGGCGGCGTGGCGCGAGCAGATCGACGACGACGACTTCCTGGGCGACGGCGCCGGGCAGGGCGAGGGCGCCGGCCCCGAGGCCGGTGAGAGCGCCGAGGCTGACCCCGTGCCCGATGCCGGTGAGGCACCGCTGACCGGCGTACGCCGCGTCCTGGCCGAAGCGCGGGCGTATGTGAGCACGCCGCCGCCCCCGGGCCGCGTGCGATCGTCCTTCGCTACCGGGGAGGCTCGCACCCTGCGGGCCGACGGTCCCGGCTGGTCCATGGTCGCCAGGACCGACGACATCGCGTTCGTGCTCCTCGACGAAGAGCCCGGCGAGGTGCTGCCGGTGGGCCGCGGTCCCGAGCTGCCCTCGCTCCTGGACGCGCTCGACAAGATGGCCGTACGCCCCGCCTGACCCCCTCGCCCCGGGACCGTCAGCGGTTGTGGTCGGGGTCGAGCAGGAAGGCGGCCATGGCCGTGTCGTGGTCCGTGTGGTCGCGCAGGGCCGTCAGTTCGGCGCGCCAGGGCTCGTCCCACGACGTCGGTGGTCCGCCGGCGCGCACCAGTGCGAGCGCCATCAGGCCGGCCACCGGCGTCCCGCGCTCGCGCAGCAGGCGGGCGGCGGCCAGCAGAGCGCCACGCGCGCGTGGCGTGGGGGCGTCGAGGTAGAACCCGTCCCGCGGGGCCAGCCTTTGGGGGTGTTCCTCGACCAGATCCAGGAGGCGCTCCCAGCGCTCCGCGTGATGTTCGCCGAGGTGCATGGCGGCCAGCAAGGTGTCCCAGACCAAGGCCGCCGCATCGGCGTACAGGCCCACGGTCTGCATCGACCGGGCCAGGGCGTCGGCGATGCGGAGCGTTTGGGCCGAGCCCCGCCGGACGTGCAGGGCCTCGCCGATGCCCGACAGACGTCGCAGCGCGTCGGCGCGCGCTTGCGGATCCGGCGTGCCGGCCTGGTCCTGGAGGCGGCCGAAGACGCCCTCCAGGAGCGGCCCTCCCACCTTCCCCCGGGGGAAGAAGGCCAGTTGCCGGGCAGCCGCGTCCCACTCCTTTCGGCTGCGTGCCGGGTCCGTGGCGACCTCGGCGACGGCCTGCATGGCATCGGCCGCATCCGGTGTGAGCCAGGCGGGCAGGGCGCGGCAGGCGGCGACGACGGTCTCTTTGTCGCCTTCTCTCACCAGGTGTGCCAGGAAGCTCGCGTAGGGCCCCTGCGCGGATTCGGGCACGGGTCCCACGCGCGCGTGGATGACCGCCTCGCGTATGGCGGGTTCGTCGGCGGCCCGGGCCAGGCGGTCGGCGATGGCGGGGCGGTCGATCGCGGCCAGGAGGTGGCGTGCCGCGACAGCGCGCACGTCGCGGTGCTGGCGCGGGGTGTCCCAGGCGGCCACCAGAGCCTCGAACGCCGCGTCACCGGTGAGGGCGCCCAGGGCTCGTACGGCTTCCTTGCGGGAGCCGACGGGGGCATCGGGCGCACAGGCCACGGGAGCGAGCAGGGCGACCGCCTCCCCGTCCGGGAGCGCTTGCAGGAGCCGGCGGACCGATGCCATGGCGGCCCGTCCCCGGACGCCGCCCGTCGCGGCGTGCCGGAGCAGGACGTCCAGCAGCGGCTCGGTGGCGGGCGGCGGGCCGGCGCAGGCCGCGCCGGTGACGTGGCCGAGCGCGCCGAGCGCCGCGGCGGCGACGGGCTGTGGTGCCGATTCCGCGAGGGCCGTCAGGAGCGCCGGGTCGCGTACTTGCGCTGCCGCGTCGGCGCGGGTACGCAGGGCGGCCGGCTCGTCGGCGGCCACGCGGGCGTGGTGTTCGTCCCAGGTGCGGCGCTGTGCGGGCAGCCAGCGGCCGGTGGCGCCCGGGTGCAGTCCCGGGGCCCAGGCCGTGGCGCGAGGGCGTACGCGGCCGGTGAGGCCTTGTGCGGCGGCGGGCAGGACGGCGTCCAGCAGGTCGGTACGCCGGACGGCGATGGTGCGCAGGATGTCCGGCAGCGAGGCGAAGGAGGTGTCGCGGCCGATCAGTTCGGCGACGCGTTGCTCCCGCAGCTCTGCCGGCCTGGCCCAGGCGGCCGCCGCGCGGGCGGCGATGTCGGGGTCGTCGCACTCCATGGCCAGGGCGCGCACCCGGGCGTCGAGTTCCGGCAGCGCGGCCAGGTGCGGAGCCAGGAGTTCCGCGAGGGCGGTCGGGAGGCCGGGGTGCGCGGGCGGCGCCGGCGATGTCGCGGACCAGAGGGCACGTGCCGCGGCCGCGTCGATGCGCAGGGGGGCGACGGGGCGTCCAAAGCGCGGGTCGGACACGACGTGGCAGAGCAACTCCGCGGCGTAGGCGGCGCGGCCGTGCCTGTCCGTCGCCGCGGCGCTCTCCGCAACCCGGCGCAGCAGTTGCTCGGCCGGGGCCAGGGTGTGGGCGGTGGCATCGCGGGACTGGACGGTGGTCAGTGCCGCGTCACGCAGGACCCGGTCGGGCAGCGCGGCCAGCAGGTACGGGGGCGCGCCCGCGAGCTGCTGGAGGGCGGCTCTGCGCACCGCCTCCTGGTCGTGCCAGGCCCGTTCGCAGTCCCCGGCGACCCGGGCGAATTCGTCCGGGTCGCCTTCCAGTTCGGCGCAGGCCAGCAGCGCGGGCCAGGCCGTCAGGCGCTGGTGGGCGCGGTGCTGCCCGGCCATGTCGCGCAGTATCGGTTCGCCCAGGGCGAGTGGGAGCGCCACGGCCAGGCGGCCGGCCGTCCACTCCCGGCTCGACCAGCGCTCCACCCAGGGCATGACCAGCGCGCCCCTGTCGGCCGGGGCCAGGGCCGTGAGTGCGGCCAGGGGCAGGCTGCGCGCCGAGCGGCGGCGGGCGGCGCGTTCCTCGACCACGCGGCGGCGTTCCGGTGCGGGCAGCATCGCGAGCAGGCCGTCCGGCTCGATGTCGTGGCGTCCCGGTGCGCGGTGTCGTGGCTGGGTCGCGGGGCAGCGACGGGCGAGTTCCACCAGGTCGGCGAGCGGGAGTTCGCGCAGGGCACGTCGTGTGGCGGGCGGCAGTGCTCCGGCGCCGAGCGGGAGTTGGCCGTCAGAGCCGTTCTGGTCGATCGGGGCTGCGCGCAGCAGGTCGAGGACTTGCGCGGGCCGGTGCAGCAGGGTGCGGGCCGCTTGTGGTGTCAGGAGGCCGGGGGCCCGGGCCAGGAGCAGCAGTCCGGCTTCCGGGTCGCGTTCGGCGGCGGCGCTCGCGACCGCGCGGTGGCGGCCCGTGAAGCCGCGCCGGTCGCGGTCGGCACTGCTTTCGGCGCGGGCGGCGAGCAGTTGGGCCACGGCGAGCGGTGCGGTGCGCGTCAGGGCGTTCAGTACGCCGGGGGGCGGATCGAGTCGGGGCAGCCACGCGCCGGTGGTCCGGGCGGGGCATGCGGGCAGCAGGTGCGAGGCGTCGCGCGCGCCGAAGCGTGCGTGGACCTGTGGCAGCAGGCGTGCGGCGAGGGTGTGGCGGCGGCTGAGGCGCAGGACGTGGTAGGTCTCCTGGCGCACCGCCCTGATGTCGCTCAACGCGAGCTGTTCCAGGGCCTCGTCGGGCACGGGAAGCCGGATGGCGGCGGCGAGGGCGCGGCGGCGCAGGAGGGGGTCGGCCAGGGCGTCGGCGAGGGTGGTGAGATCTCGCCGGGTGACGGCGAGGAAGAGGCCGGTGTGGCGTTCGTCGGGGGTGCCGGCGGCGAGGGCGTCGCGCAGTGTCGCGTACGCATCCGCGGTGAGCGCTCGCGCGTAGCGGGCGAGGGCGCTCATGCGGGCCGGGAAGGGCAGCGGGTCGAAGTGCGCCTGCAGCCAGGCCGCTGTCAGCGGCGCGGGTGTGGGCTGAGGCTGGGAAGACGGCGTCTGCGACGCCTCGTATGCGGCCATCAGCGATCACCGAAGGATCGCTGGGCCTCCTCTCGGGAAGTCATGTGCGCCATGATCACTCACGAGATCCCCGGGCGCAACGGGTTTTCCGCTCGCGGAGCCGCCAGGGGCAGGACCGCGAGCGGAGCAGCCGTCAGCCCCTGTGCGCCGCGCGTCCGCTCACCGGTGCGGCGCCCGCTGCGGGGCGCCGGTCAGTGGCCGAGCTCCTTGCGGGAGACGCGGCGCAGCCTGCGCCGCTGTCCGGGGTCCAGTGTCAGATAGGCCGCGGCCGGGACCCCCAGCACGATCAGGAGGGCGGCCCACCAGGGCAGCCAGATCAGCAGGATGATGCCGGCCGCCACACCTCCTGCGGCGATCTTCGCGTTCTTCGACATGTGTGTCGCCTCCTTCGCGGCTGTTGCCGCTCTCTGTCTTGAGAAACGGGCCCGGGCCGCCCACGGTTCCAGTCTGCTCCCCTGACGCATCCCTGAGGCGCGACCCTGAGGCAACCCTGAGCCGCGCCGCCCGTCGTGCGGCTACTCCACCCTCAGCGGCTCGCCGACCTCGTACATGTGGCGCAGCACCTGCCGGTAGGAGTCGAGGAATCCGGCCTCGGTGTACGGCATGCCCAGCGCGGCGCAGTGGGCGCGGACCAGGGGCTGGGCGCGGCGCAGGCCGGGGCGGGGCATGCTGGGGAACAGGTGGTGTTCGATCTGGTAGTTGAGCCCGCCCAGGAACCAGTCGGTCAGTACGCTGCCGCGGATGTTGCGCGAGGTCAGGACCTGCCGGCTGAGGTGGCCCCAGCGCTCGCCGTCGGGGTCGGGCATCTCCATGCCCTTGTGGTTGGGCGCGAAGGCGAGGCCGAGGTGCAGGCCGAAGAGGGCCTGGTGGATGGCGGCGAAGGCAAGGGCGTGCCCCACCGGCATGGCGGCGAGCAGCAGCGTCACGTATCCCGCGAGGTGCGCCACCAGGAGCAGGCCTTCCACCAGGCGTTCGCGCGGGGCCTGGCGGCGCAGGTCCTGGAAGCCGTAGATCTTCATGGCGATGCCCTGGAGCAGCGTCAGCGGGAAGAACAGCCAGGCCTGGTTGCGGGTGAGCCAGCGCCGGAAGCCGACGCGGACCTTGGCCTGCTTGCTGGTCCAGACGAGGACGTCGGCGGCGACGTCGGGGTCCTTGTCGATGTGGTTGGGGTTGGCGTGGTGGCGGTTGTGCTTGTCGTTCCACCAGGCCGAACTCATGCCGAGGAGGAGGTTGCCGTGGATGAGCCCGATGGCGCGGCTCACGCCGCGGTTGCCGGTGATCTGGGAGTGGCCCGCGTCGTGGCCTATGAAGGCCGTGCGGGCGCACAGGACGGCCAGGACGGGCGCCAGGAGCAGCACCCACCAGGAGCCTCCGGCGAGGAACATGCCCGTGGCGACGGCGGCGAGCGCCAGGGCGTTGACGGTGATGGTGCGCGCGTACCAGCCGGTGCGGCGGCCCAGGAGCCCCTGCTCCTTCACGGTGCGCAGGAGAGGCGCGAAATCGCTCCCGGCGGGCTGCCTTCGGGGGGTGCCGGGGAAACGCTCCGCGACTGCTGCGGCGGCCTGGGACATGGTGAGGTCTCCGGTCTCTGACTGGATCGGGCGGACGTGACACAACGTATGAGCCCGTGACCTGCGGCAACCATGGCGCTTTCACCCGTCTTCCGAAGGGGGACAGCACCGCGCGCGAGGGGGGTTACCTACACCCCCGGAGTGTCGAGTGACGCAGATCACCAGCCATGCGCTCACGCCTTCGGGGGAATGTGCTGTACTCTCGGCCGCTCCACACCCAGTAGTCAAGTTTGAGGAATGCGCTATCGCCGTGCCCGGGTCCTCTGCCGCCTCACCCTCCGAGATCTCTGAACTCTCCCGCTGCTCCGTGCTGTTCGTGGCCGCCGATCCGGCCCGCACCGGCCGCATCGCCTTCTGGCGCCCCGACGGGCAGGCGCCGCCCGCCTGCTCCGCGGGCACCGTCGAGGAACTGACCATCGCAGTGCCCGGCGACGACGGAGCCCAGCTCAGCGACGTGCGCGCGGTGCTGCTCCCGGTACGCGCGGCGCTGCCGGTCCTGACCCGCGCGCGTGCCACGGCGGGAACGCACCCGACGGCCGCGTTCTGGGGCACGGCGGGCCTGCTCGCGCTGCAACTCGCCGCGCGCGGACTGCTGCTGCCCGGACTGACACCGAGCGACCACGACGCATGGCGTTCCGGCCCGCTGGGCGCCGACGATCTGCACCGCCTGCGCGACCTGGCCGCCGCGATGCCTCCCGCCGCACACGCCCTCCCGCTGGCGGACTCCGAGCCGCTGCGGCTGCCCGAACCCGAGCGGCTGCTGCGCCAGTTCCTGGACGCGGTGGCCGATGCGCTGCCGCGTACCCCCGCCGCGACACTGGCGGCGGGCTCTGCGGCCTTCGCCTCCGCGCGGCCGCAGCACATCCCCGAACAGCGGCCCTGGGCCACCGATGTCGCCGCCGGGCACGACGCCGGCGTACGGATCTCGCTGCGCGTCGAGGTGCCCGGCCTGCTGTCCGACACCTCCGAGGGGACCCGGCTGCCGTTTCGCGCCGTACTGCAGATGCACAGCGTCAGCGACCCCTCACTCGTCGCCGACGCGGCCGAGGCATGGGCCGGATCCGGCTCCCCGGGCCAGGCCTTCGGTCCGCGCTCACGGATGGATGCCCTGCTCGCGCTGCGTCGCGCCACGCGCGCGTGGCCGCCGCTCGCCCCGCTGCTCTCGGCCACCGTCCCCGATGCGATCGAGCTCGCCGACGAAGAGGTCACCTCGCTCCTGGGCGAGGGCTCCCGCATGCTCGCCACAGCCGGCGTCGAGGTGCACTGGCCAAGGGAGCTGGCGCGCGATCTGACCGCACGCGCGGTCATCGGTCCGCCCGACGAGGACACGAAGCAGCCGGACAAGCCGGCGTCGGACACGCCGTCGTATCTCTCGGCCGATGCCCTGCTCTCCTTCAACTGGCGTTTCGCGCTGGGCGGTCAGCAGCTCTCGCGCGAGGAGCTCGACCGTCTCGCCGAGGCCAACCGCCCCGTCGTGCGCCTGCGCGACCAGTGGGTGCTCATCGACCCCGAAGAGGCCCGGCGCGCCCGCGCACACCAGGACCACAAGGTCACGCCGATCGACGCCCTGAGCGCCGTCCTGACGGGCACCACCGAAGTGGCGGGGCGCCGCGTGGACGTCCAGCCGACGGGCTGGCTCGCCACCCTGCGCGAACGCCTCGCGAACCCCGAGGCCATGGAGCCCGTGGGCCAGCCCGCGGCGCTGGCCGCGGATCTGCGCGACTACCAGCTGCGCGGCCTGAACTGGCTGGCCCGCATGACCTCCCTGGGCCTGGGCGGCTGCCTCGCCGACGACATGGGCCTCGGCAAGACGATCACCCTCATCTCCCTGCATCTGCACCGGCAGAAGGACACCGAGTCCGCGGGACCCACCCTCGTCGTCTGCCCCACGTCCCTCATGGGCAACTGGCAGCGCGAAATCGAGAAGTTCGCCCCCGGCACCCCCGTACGCCGCTTCCACGGCACCCGGCGCAGCCTGGAGGACCTGGCCGACGGCGAGTTCGTGCTCACCACCTACGGCACCATGCGCCTGGACGCCGACAGCCTGGCGCACGCGCAGTGGGGCATGGTCGTCGCCGACGAGGCCCAGCACGTCAAGAACCCCTACTCGGCCACCGCCAAGCAGCTGCGGACCATCGGCGCACGCGCGCGCGTGGCGCTCACCGGCACCCCCGTGGAGAACAACCTCTCCGAGCTGTGGGCCATCCTCGACTGGACCACCCCGGGTCTGCTCGGCAAGCTCGGCACCTTCCGCACCCGCTACGCCCAGGCCGTCGAAGGCGGCACGGACCCGTCGGCCGCCGAGCGGCTCGGCCAGCTCGTACGCCCCTTCCTGCTGCGCAGGCGCAAGTCCGACCCCGGAATCGCCCCCGAACTGCCGCCCAAGACCGAGACCGACCGGGCGGTGTCCCTGACCACAGAGCAGACCGGCCTCTACGAAGCCGTCGTGCGCGAGACCCTGGCGGAGATCTCCGGCGCCGACGGCTTCGCCCGCCGTGGCCTGATCGTCAAGCTCCTCACCGGCCTCAAGCAGATCTGCAACCACCCCGCGCAGTACCTCAAGGAGGACAAGCCGCGGATCGAGGGCCGCTCGGGGAAGCTGGAACTCCTCGACGAACTGCTCGACACGATCCTCTCCGAGGACGCGAGCGTGCTCGTCTTCACCCAGTACGTCCAGATGGCACGCCTCATCGAGCAGCACCTGGCCGCACGCGGCACCCCCACCCAGTTCCTGCACGGCGGCACGCCCGTCGCGGCGCGCGAGGCGATGGTGGAGCGCTTCCAGAACGGCGAAGTCCCGGTCTTCCTGTTGTCGTTGAAGGCCGCGGGCACCGGCCTGAATCTGACGCGCGCCGAGCACGTCGTGCACTACGACCGCTGGTGGAACCCCGCCGTCGAGGCGCAGGCCACCGACCGGGCCTACCGCATCGGGCAGACGCAGCCGGTGCAGGTGCACCGGCTGATCGCCGAGGGGACGATCGAGGACCGCATCGCCGAGATGCTGCTGCGCAAGCGGGAGCTGGCCGACGCGGTCCTCGGT
>NZ_JBNNJZ010000219.1:0-12884 GCF_050270335.1 Streptomyces sp. NPDC059900 | reverse complement strand
GTATAAGAGACAGGTGCAAGAGTGAGGAAGGCGAGCTCATGGAGGCTTCTACGTTGGTGACCTGGTAGCCGTAGACCGGGTCCATGATCGTGGGGAGGTAGAGGCGGCCGGGGTCGCTGGAGGAGAAGCCTGCGTTGCGGTCGGGGGTCCACTGCATGGGGGTGCGCACGGCGTCGCGGTCGCCGAGCCAGATGTTGTCGCCCATGCCGATTTCGTCGCCGTAGTAGAGGATCGGGCTGCCGGGCAGGGAGAGCAGCAGGGCGGTGAAGAGTTCGATCTGGTTGCGGTCGTTGTCCAGGAGCGGGGCCAGGCGCCGGCGGATGCCGATGTTGGCGCGCATGCGGGGGTCTTTGGCGTATTCCGCGTACATGTAGTCGCGCTCTTCGTCGGTGACCATTTCCAGGGTCAGCTCGTCGTGGTTGCGCAGGAAGATGCCCCACTGGCAGCCGGCCGGAATCGCCGGAGTCTTGGCGAGGATTTCCGAGACGGGGTAGCGCGATTCGCGCCGGACGGCCATGAAGATGCGCGGCATGACGGGGAAGTGAAAAGCCATATGGCTCTCGTCCCCGCCCTTCTCGAAGTCCCCGAAGTAGTCCACGACGTCTTCGGGCCACTGGTTGGCCTCGGCGAGGAGAACGGTGTCCGGGTAGTGCGCGTCGATCACGGAACGGACGCGTTTGAGCATGGCGTGCGAGCGCGGCAGGTTTTCGCAGTCGGTGCCTTCTTCGGCGTAGAGGTAGGGGACGGCGTCGAGGCGGAAGCCGTCGATTCCCAGGTCGAGCCAGAAGCGCAGGGCGGAGATGATCTCTTCCTGGACGGCGGGGTTTTCGTAGTTGAGGTCGGGTTGGTGGGAGAAGAAGCGGTGCCAGAAGTACTGCTTGCGGACGGGGTCGAAGGTCCAGTTGGAGGCTTCGGTGTCGACGAAGATGATGCGGGCGTCGGCGTACTGCTTGTCGTCGTCGGCCCAGACGTAGTAGTCGCCGTAGGGCCCGTCGGGGTCGGTGCGCGAGGCCTGGAACCACGGGTGCTGGTCGCTGGTGTGGTTCATGACGAAGTCGATGATGACCCGGATGCCGCGCTGGTGGGCGGCATCGACGAACTCCACGAAATCGGCCAGGTCACCGAATTCGGGCAGGACGGCGGTGTAGTCGGAGACGTCGTAGCCGCCGTCCCGCAGCGGCGACTCGAAGAAAGGCGGCAGCCACAGGCAGTCCACACCCAGCCACTGGAGATAGTCGAGTTTGGCGGTGATGCCTTTGAGGTCGCCGATGCCGTCGCCGTTGCTGTCCTGGAAGGAGCGGACGAGGACTTCGTAGAAGACGGCGCGCTTGAACCATTCGGGGTCGCGGTCTTTTGCGGGGGTGTCCTCGAAGGTGTCCGGGACGGGCTCGTTGATGGTCATGGTGTGGCTGACCCTCCGATCGACGGGGAGGACGGTCGCAGGACCGTGAAGAGGTGCGCGGGGGCGCGGCCCGGTTCCAGGCGCACGTAGTTGGTCCTGCCCCAGTGGTAGGTGTGGCCGGTGAGCTCGTCGCGCACCGGCACGGCCTCGTGCCAGTCCAGGCCGAGCGCCGGCAT
This sequence comes from Streptomyces sp. NPDC059900, assembly GCF_050270335.1. Lineage (NCBI taxonomy): Bacteria > Bacillati > Actinomycetota > Actinomycetes > Kitasatosporales > Streptomycetaceae > Streptomyces > Streptomyces sp. NPDC059900. The sequence goes on along the minus strand of NZ_JBNNJZ010000219.1, from coordinate 11,306 downwards.
GTCCAACGACACCGTCGCTTCCCGGGTGTGGTGGGCGTCGAGGTTCACGACCACCAGAACCGTGTTCGATCCGTCCTTGTCCCGGGCCGTTTTCGAGTAGGCGATCACCGCATCCTGATCCGTGGTGTGGAAGTGCAGGTCACGCAGTTGCCGCAGGGCGGGGCTCGAGCGCCGTACGCGGTTCAGCGTGGTGATGAGGGGCGCGATGGTGGAGCCCGTGCGCTGCGCGGACTCCCAGTCGCGCGGCCTCAGTTGATACTTTTCCGAGTCCAGATACTCCTCGCTGCCCGACCGTGCGGGGGCGTTCTCGCACAGTTCGTATCCGCTGTAGACGCCCCAGGTCGGCGAGAGGGTCGCGGCGAGCACGGCGCGCGCCTCGAAGGCCGGACGGCCGCCGTTCTGGAGGTAGGCGTGCAGGATGTCCGGGGTGTTGACGAAGAAGTTCGGCCGGAGATAGTGGGCGGTCTCGCCCGACAACTCACGCAGATAGTCGGTCAGTTCGCCCTTTTCGTTGCGCCAGGTGAAGTAGGTGTAGGACTGCTGGAAGCCGATGGCGGCCAGGGTGCGCATCATCGCCGGGCGGGTGAATGCCTCGGCCAGGAAGATGACGTCGGGGTCGGTGCGGTTGATGTCGCCGAGGACTTGCTCCCAGAAGGCGACGGGTTTGGTGTGCGGGTTGTCGACGCGGAAGATGCGCACGCCGTGGTCCATCCAGAACCGCAGCAGGCGTACGGTCTCGGTGACCAGGCCGGGCAGGTCGCGGTCGAAGGCCAGGGGGTAGATGTCCTGGTACTTCTTCGGGGGGTTTTCCGCGTAGGCGATGGAGCCGTCGGCGCGGTGGGCGAACCATTCGGGGTGCTTGTCCACCCAGGGGTGGTCGGGGGAGCACTGCAGGGCGAAGTCCAGGGCGATCTCCAGACCCAGGCCGGTGGCGCGGTCCACGAAGGCGTCGAAGTCCTCCAGGGTGCCCAGGTCCGGGTGGACCGCGTCGTGGCCGCCTTCGGGGGAGCCGATGGCCCAGGGCACGCCGACGTCGTGCGGGCCGGGGGACAGCGAGTTGTTCGGGCCCTTGCGGAAGGTCCTTCCGATGGGGTGGATCGGCGGCAGGTAGACGACGTCGAAGCCCATCGCGGCGATCGCCGGGAGCCGGTCGGACGCGGTGCGCAGGGTGCCCGAGCGCGGCGGCTCGCCCTCCTTGACGATCGCGCCCTCCGAGCGCGGGAAGAACTCGTACCAGGACCCGAACAACGCCCGCGGACGCTCCACAAGGAGCGGCAACCGCTCTGACTCCGTGACGAGTTCGCGCAGCGGATGCCCGGCCAGTACCGCGTCCACCTCCGGGGTGAGGGCGGCGGCGAGGCGGGCCGCGGCGGGGCGGTCCGTGTCGCGCAGGGCCTCGGCGGCGCTGCGCAGGGTGGCGCGGCGGCCTTTGCTCGCCGGGGCGTCGGCGGCGGCGCGTTCGTGCAGGCGGGCGCCTTCCTCCAGGACCAGCTCGGTGTCGATGCCCGCCGGGATCTTGATGTGCGCGTGGTGCCGCCACTGGGTGACGGGATCGCCCCACGCCTCGATGGAGTACGTCCAGTTCCCCTCGGCGTCCGGAGTGACGTCCGCGCCCCATCGGTCCGTGCCGGGGGCAAGTTCACGCATCGGCGTCCACGGCCCGGGGCGGCCCCGCGGATCGCGCAGGACGACATTGGCGGCGACCGCCTCGTGACCCTCGCGGAAGACGGTGGCGGTGACCTGGAAGGTTTCGCCCGCCACGGCTTTGGCGGGCCTTCGCCCGCCGTGGACGAGGGGTGCCACGTCGAGGACGGGTATGCGGCCGGTGACGGGCTCGGGGCGGGGTGTTCGCGGGGGTGGGTCCTGGGTGTCCTGGGCGCCTGGACTGTCCTGGCCGTCCTGGCTGTCCTTGCCGTCCTGCTGATCGTGCGTGTCGTGCGGATGGTGCCGGTGTTGCGGGTCGTGCTGCGGTGCCTGTGATGCGGGCACCCTTGTGGAGGGCTTTCCCGAGGGCGAAGCCGACGGGCGAGTTGAGGGCATGACCGCTCCTGTCCGCGTTACATGAGTGGGGCGGATACGGGGGTGTGGAGGGGTTCTGCTGCTGTGCCGCGCTTGCTGGCCGTACCGAGCCGTGACTGACCGTACTGAGCCGTGTGCGTTCCGGGGGAGCCTTCCCACCAATTTCGGGTGGGCAATCCGGCGCTTTATTAACTACTGGTGCGTAAGGCCCCATACAAGGCTGCGTCGTATCCGAGGGTGCGTCGCCTCGGCCCGCGAAGCAAGGCCGCCGCCACACGCAGAGAACCGGCCCCGCCGTGTGCGGCGGGGCCGGTCATGTGACGCGTCGGGTCTTCGTCGTGCCCTACGGGTTGTTGACCTGCAACAACTTGTTCGGCGAGCCGAGTCCCGCGCCGGTCACCTTGCCGGCGGCGGCTCGCCCCGCCAGTGCCTTGCTCACCGCGGCCGGTGTCGCCGAGGGATGATCGGCGAGGTAGAGCGCCGCCGCGCCCGCCACGTGCGGCGAGGCCATGGACGTACCCGAGATGGTGTCCGTGGCGGAGTCGTTCGTGTTCCACGCGGAGGTGATGCCGACGCCCGGCGCGAACAGGTCCAGGCTGCCGCCCCAGTTGGAGAAGCTCGCCTTGGCGTCCTTCACGTCGGTCGCGCCGACCGTGACGGCCTCCTTCACGCGGGCCGGTGAGAACAGGACCGCCGGAAGCCCGTCGTTGCCCGCGGCGACCGTGTAAGTGACCCCGGACGCGATGGAGTTGCGCACGGCGGCGTCCAGTTGGGCGTTGGCCGTACCGCCGAGGCTGAGGTTGGCGACCGCGGGCTTCCTGGCGTTCTTGGTCACCCAGTCGATGCCCGCGATGACCTGGGCGGTCGTCCCCGACCCCGCGTCGTCGAGCACCCGGACGCCCACGACCTTCGCCTTCTTCGCGACGCCGTGGCTCTTGCCCGCCACGGTCGCGGACACATGTGTGCCGTGGCCGTTGCCGTCCTGCGCCGTGGCGTCGTTGTCGATGAAGTCCCAGCCGCTGCTGGCCCGTCCGCCGAAGTCCTTGTGCGTGGTGCGGACCCCGGTGTCGATGACGTACGCGGTCACGCCCTTCCCCGCCGTCCCGGGCCAGGTGTAGGACTTGTCCAGCGGCAGGTTCTTCTGGTCTATGCGGTCGAGACCCCAGGAGGGCGGATTCTTCTGGGTGTGGTCCAGGGACACGGTGCTGTCCTGGACGACGGAAGCGACCCTGGAGTCCCCCGCGAGCTTCTTTGCCTGGTCCGAACCGACTCTCACCGCATAGCCGTTGAGCGCGGTGCTGTAGGTCTGGCGTATTTTCGCCCCGTACTTCGACGCGACGTCCTGGCCGGCGTCCGACGGGGCCTGCGTCCCGCCCTTGAGCGTGACGATGTAACTCCCGCTGATGGAACCGGGTTCCCCGGCGCCGAGTATCTCCCCCAGCGGGGCGTCGTCGGCGGGAGCGGCGTGTGCGGGCAGCGTGATGGCCGAAAGCACCGCAGCCGTGGTGGCGGCGGTGACGGCTCCGGCCCACCGCAGACGCTTCGTTCGCGACAGAGTCATACGCTGGTTTCCCTCCCCAACTTGATGTGCCACCCGTGGAGTTGGTCCGATACATGCCGGAATCCCCGTGTCCTCCGCGAGCACCACTTGGCAGCCTCTCGTGCGGCGTGAGGGCCTACAAGACCACACGGCGTGGCGGAATCGGCCATATCGCCGGTGCGGGTGCTGTGAGGGTTGCGCCGATTTTCGGACGGGTTCGGGATGCCTGCGTGAAGTGCGGGGCCACGGGGTGACCGCCGCAGGTCAACGTCCGTTTCCCGCCGGTCGGGGGCCACCGGGTCCGGCACGCTCGCGGTATGACTTCCCACATCGCAACCGCCGCTGCGGACTCGACGGCCGTCCTCACCGGCATGTACGAGGCGGAGTCCCGCTACCTGGCGGCGGGCGGCCCCGGCCGGGCCACGTTCGACCTGCTCGCCCCCTATTTCGCCCCCGACGTCGTGCTGCACCAGGCGCAGGCCCTGCCGTACGGCGGCACCTGGCGCGGTCACGACGGGATGACCCGGTTCTTCCTCGCCATGAGCGAGACCTGGCAGACCTTCGAGATCGGGAAGCAGGAGTTCCTCGCCACGGGCCCCACCGCGGTGGTCCATACCCATGTCCGCGCGCGGGCCCGCGCCACGGGGCGTGAACTCGCCTTCCCCATACTCCAGACCATCACGGTGCGGGACGGACGGATCTCGCAGGTGCGGCCGTTCTACTGGGACACGGCGGCGATCGTTGCGGCGACCACCCCGTAGGGCGTCACGGGGCGCGGTCCGGGACCTGCGGGTCACGTGACCCCTGACCCGGTCCGTGCACCCTGTGCGCCGTGGTGACAGGGACGGTGCAACGCTAACGTCGGGGCGACACGTTGATACGAGCTTTGCGAACACGTCGATACGAGACCTGCGTACGCCCCCGTCATACGCCCCGTCAGACACCCTGTCAGAGGTGCACCGTGATGAAGGCCATCCGTCGATTCACCGTACGACCCGCCCTGCCCGACCCCCTCGCCCCGCTCTCGGAACTCGCCCGCAACCTGCGCTGGTCCTGGCACACCGGCACCCGTGAACTGTTCAAGGCCGTCGACCCCGGCCAGTGGGCCGCCTCGGGCGGCGACCCCGTGCGGCTGCTCGGCAGCGTGCCGCCCGCGCGGCTTGCCCAGCTCGCCGCCGACGAGGTGTTCCTGCACCGCCTCGCCGAGGTCTCCGACGGACTCCGGGAGTACGTCACCGGGGACCGCTGGTATCAGGAACAGTCGGCCGCGCGCGGCAGCGAACTGCCCGGCGCCGTCGCCTACTTCTCGCCCGAGTTCGGCATCACCGACGCCCTGCCGCAGTACTCGGGCGGCCTCGGCATCCTCGCCGGCGACCACCTGAAGGCGGCGAGCGACCTCGGACTGCCGCTCGTCGGGGTCGGCCTGCTCTACCGGCACGGCTACTTCCACCAGTCGCTCTCCCGCGACGGCTGGCAGCAGGAGACCTACCCCGTGCTCGACCCGAACGAGCTGCCCCTCTCCCTCCTGCGCGAGGCGGACGGCACCCCCAGCCTGGTGGAGATCGCGCTGCCCGGCGGCCGTTCCCTGCGCGCGCACGTCTGGCAGGCCACGGTCGGGCGCGTACCCCTGCTCATGCTCGACTCGGACGTCGAGGAGAACGACACCGGTGCCCGCGAGGTGACCGACCGGCTCTACGGCGGCGGCAGCGAGCACCGGCTGCTCCAGGAGATGCTGCTCGGCATCGGCGGCATCCGCGCCATAAGGACGTACTGCCGGCTGACCGGGCACCCCGAGCCCGAGGTCTTCCACACGAACGAAGGCCACGCGGGCTTCCTCGGCCTGGAGCGCATCCACGAACTCGCCGACCAGGGACTCGACTTCGACGCGGCACTCGAAGCGGTGCGGGCCGGGACCGTGTTCACCACCCACACCCCCGTACCCGCCGGAATCGACCGCTTCGACCGCGAGCTGGTCGCCCGGCACTTCGGCCCGCACGCCGAACTGCCCCGCATCGACGTCGAACGCATACTGCGCCTCGGCATGGAGACCTACCCCGGCGGCGAGCCCAACCGCTTCAACATGGCGGTGATGGGCCTGCGGCTCGGGCGCTGCGCCAACGGCGTCTCCACCCTGCACGGCAAGGTCAGCCGCGAGATGTTCGCGGGCCTGTGGCCGGGGTTCGACGCCGAGGAGGTGCCGATCTCCTCCGTCACGAACGGCGTGCACGCCCCGACCTGGGTGGCCCCCGAGGTGTTCCGCCTCGGCGCCCGCCAGATCGGCGCCCAGCGGACCGAGGACGCGCTGTCCGTGGGCGGCTCGGAGCGGTGGGACGCGGTCGCCGAGATCCAGGACGCCGACATCTGGGAGCTGCGGCGCGAGCTGCGGGGCCAGCTGGTCACGGAGGTCAGGCAGCGGCTGTATGCGTCGTGGCGCGGGCGGGGCGCGGCCAGCGCCGAGTTGGGGTGGATCGAGGACGTACTGCACCCCGACGTCCTGACGATCGGCTTCGCGCGCCGCGTCCCCTCGTACAAGCGTCTGACGCTGATGCTGCGGGACAGGGACCGTCTGATGGAGCTGCTTACGCACGAGGAGCGGCCGGTCCAGATCGTCGTGGCCGGGAAGGCGCATCCGGCGGACGACGGGGGCAAGCGGCTCATCCAGGAGCTCGTGCGCTTCACGGACGATCCGCGGGTGCGGGGCCGCATCGTGTTCCTGCCGGACTACGGCATGGCGATGGCGCAGAAGCTCTATCCGGGGTGCGACGTCTGGCTGAACAACCCCCTCCGCCCCCTTGAGGCCTGCGGGACCAGCGGGATGAAGGCCGCCCTGAACGGCTGCCTCAATCTCTCGGTGCTCGACGGCTGGTGGGACGAGTGGTTCGAGCCGGACTTCGGCTGGGCGATTCCCACGGCGGACGGGGAGGCCACGGACGAGGACCGCCGGGACGACCTGGAGGCCGCGGCGCTGTACGACCTGCTCGAACGCAGGATCACGCCCCGCTTCTACGAACAGGGGCAGGGGGGACTGCCCGACCGGTGGATCGAGATGGTCCGGCGGACCCTGACCAGGCTCGGGCCGAAGGTCCTCGCGGGGCGGATGGTGCGTGACTACGTGGAGGAGCTGTACGTGCCCGCCGCGCGGGCGCACCGCACGCTGGGCGCGGACGCCGCGGTGGAGCTGGCCGCGTGGAAGGCGCGGGTGCGCGCCGCCTGGCCGCAGGTGGCCGTCGACCACGTCGAGGCATCGGCGACCGGCGCCACCGCCGAACTCGGCGCCACGCTCTCGCTGCGGGTCCGCGTGCGCCTGGGCGAACTGACCCCGGACGACGTGGAGGTGCAGACGATCGCGGGCCGCGTGGACCCCGAGGACGTCATCGCCGACGCGAAGCCGCTGCCGCTGAAGGCCGTGGGCGGCCCCGACGCGGAAGGCCGCCGCCTCTACGAGGGCCCGCTCGCCCTGGACCGGACCGGGCCCTTCGGCTACACGGTGCGGATTCTGCCCGCCCACCGACTCCTTGCCAGCGGCGCGGAGCTGGGACTCGTGGCCGTGCCCTCCGAGGGGACGGGGGAGGCCGCGGGAGTGCTGCTGCGGTAGCGCGGACACCAGAACGCCGGGCGGGCCGAAGGACCTCGGCGCGCCCGGCGTCCGGGGACGAGCTACTTGACGTTGACGCCGGTCCAGGCCGCGGCGACGCCCTTGGCCTCGGCGGAGTCCGCGCCGTACAGGTCCGTCGCGGCCTTCAAGGTGCCCTCACGGGCCGCCTTGTAGTCCGTCGTCGTCGTGAAGTACGCCGTCAGGGCCTTGAACCAGATCTTCTCGGCCTTGTCGCGTCCGATGCCCTCGACCTTGGAGCCGTCCGCGGTCGGGGAGTCGTACTTGACGCCGTTGATCTCCTTCGCGCCGCTGCCCTCGGACAGCAGGTAGAAGAAGTGGTTGGCGATGCCCGAGGAGTAGTGGACGTCCACGTTGCCCGCGTCCGCGCTCCAGTTGTCCAGGGACTGGCCGTCCTTGGAGGGCTTGTCCATGTAGCGCAGCGGAGAGCCGTCGCCGTTGATGTCGATCTCTTCGCCGATGAGGTAGTCGCCGACGTCTTCCTTGTTCTTGGCGTTGAACTCGACGGAGGCGCCGAAGATGTCGGAGGTGGCCTCGTTCAGGCCGCCCGACTCGCCGCTGTACTCCAGGTTGGCGGTGGCCGCGGTGACGCCGTGCGACATCTCGTGGGCCGCCACGTCGATCGACGTCAGGGGCTTCTTGTCGCCCTCGCCGTCGCCGTACGTCATGCAGAAGCAGCTGTCGTCCCAGAAGGCGTTGACGTACGAGTTGCCGTAGTGGACGCGGGACGTCGCGCCCTTGCCGTCGCCCTTGATGCCCTCGCGGCCGTGCACGGTCTTGTAGTAGTCCCAGGTCAGCTGGGCTCCGTAGGCGGCGTCGACGGCGGCGGTCTGCGGGTCGTCGGCCTTGCCGGTGCCCCACGTGTCGTCGTCGTCCGTGACGAGCTTGCCCTCGCCGCTCTGGGCGTGGTTCAGGTCGAGCGTCGAGTGGCCGCCGCGCGAGTCGTCGGTCAGGTCGAAGCCGCTCGAACCCTTCTTGGTGCCGATCTCGACGTCGCCGCTGTACTGGCTGTGTCCTGCGCCGTTCTCGATGGCCTGGTACTGGTAGAGCTTCTTGCCCGTGGCCGCGTCGGTGATGACGTGCAGCTTGCTGGGCGTGCCGTCCTTCTGGACGCCGGTGACGACGGTCTCGTGGGCGAGGACCGGCTTGCCGGACGCGGCCCAGATGACCTTGCGCGGGGCCTGCGCGTCCGCCTTCTTGGTGTCGCCGGACTTCGCGGCGGTCGACTCGGCGGACTTCGCCGCCGACTTGGCGCCGACCTTCGCGGAGGTCGATGCGACCTTGATGGTGGCCTTGGCCGCCTTGGTCACGCTCTTGACCTTGCCGCTCTTGGCGGCGTGGACGACGAGGTCGCCGCCGAGGACGGGCAGCCCGTCGTAGGTGCGCTCGTAGCGGGTGTGCGTGGTGCCGTCACGGTCCTTGACGACATCGCGGACGACGAGCTTCTCCTTGGCACCGAGGCCGATCTTCTCGGCGGTGGCCGTCTTGTCCGCGTTCGCGTCCTGAAGCAGGCCGGCGCGGGCGGTGGAGGAGAGTGCGATCTGCGATCCGGCGGGCGCCGCGGCCTGGTCGGGCTGCGCGGAGGCTCCGGTGGCCAGACCGCCGGCGAGCAGTGCTCCGGCGGCAACAGCGGTGGCGATGGCCAGCGTTGAGCGCTTCCGGGATATGTGGGGGGTCACGCATGCTCCTTCTGTGGGGGGCCCGAGCGGCGTTGGGGAGCTGTCCGGGCTGAAAGATGCGGTGCGGTGTACAGATGTTCTGTTGTGTCGTGCGAGGGAAGAGTGTCAGTTGAGCCAGGTGCATGTCAGGTACCTGGCCGCAGGTTGGCCGGAAATCGTCCGTTGAGCGATGGTCCATGTACGCAATGCGAACGGCGTGTTACGCACCTGTCCGCACACATGGCTGCGCCGCTCCGGGGAGTTGATCCACCCGGAGCGGCGCAAGTCGGTGCGTTCACCCACCGGTTTACGGGAAGGTGAGCTTCCAGCTGTTGATGCGGCCGGTGTCCTGCGCGGCCACGTCCTGGACCTTCAGCTTCCAGGTGCCGTTGGCCACCTCGGACGAGGCGTTGACCGTGTAGGTCTCCACGACGTTGTCCGCCGAGTCGCCCGCACTGGAGTTCTTCAGGCGGTACGTCGAGCCGTCCGGGGCCACCAGGTCGACGACCAGGTCACCGCGCCAGGTGTGGACGATGTCGACGCCGACCTTCAGCGCGGCGGGCGCGTTGCCCGTGCGGCCGGTGACGTTGATCGACGAGGTGACGGCCGCGCCCCGGTCCGGGATGGCCACGTCGGTGGTGTTCTCGAAGTCCGTGCCGCCGCCGGGGCCGCCACGGGTGCCGACGTTGACCGCGGCCCAGGCGTCGCCCACCGCCTTGTACTCGGCACTGGTGGTGCCGTACAGCTCGCCGGCCACCGCGAGGGTCCCGGTGCGGGCCGCCGCGTAGTTGGTGGTCGTGGTGAACTTCGTCGTCAGCGCCTTGAACCAGATGAGCGACGCCTTGTCACGACCAATTCCGGCCACAGGCAGGCCGTCCGAGGTGGGCGAGTCGTACGAGACGCCGTTGATCACCTTGGCGCCGCTGCCCTCGCTCAGCATGTAGTAGAAGTGGTTGGCGACACCGGACGAGTAGTGGACGTCGATGTTGCCGATGCCCGAGTACCAGGAGTCCTTGGAGGCGCCGTCCTTGCTCGGCTTGTCCATGTAGCGCAGCGGGGTGCCGTCGCCGTTGATGTCGATCTTCTCGCCGACGAGGTAGTCGCCCTTGTCCTGCGCGTTGTTGGCGTTGAACTCCACGGCCGCCGCGAAGATGTCGGACGTCGCCTCGTTCAGGCCACCGGACTCACCGCTGTACGTCATGTTGCCGGTGGCCGCCGTGACGCCGTGCGTCATCTCGTGGGCTGCCACGTCGATGGACGTCAGCGGCTTGGCGTTGCCCGAGCCGTCGCCGTACGTCATGCAGAAGCAGGAGTCCTGCCAGAACGCGTTGACGTAGTTGTTGCCGTAGTGGACCCGCGAGTACGCGCCGACACCGTCACCCCGGATGCCGGAGCGGCCGTGCACGTTCTTGTAGTAGTCCCAGGTGAGCTGGGCGCCGTAGGCGGCGTCGGCGCCCGCGGTCTCCGCGTTGGACGCCTGGCCGTTGCCCCACACGTCGTCCGGGCCCGAGAAGAGCGTGCCGGTGCCGGAGGTGCCGCGGTTGAGGTTGTACGTCTTGTGGCTGCCGCGGCCGGTGTCGGTCAGGGTGTAGTTCGACCCCGACTGGGCACTGCCGACGGTGACCTGACCGCTGTACTGCGTGTTGCCCGTGCCGTTCTCGACGCCCTGCCACTGGAAGAGCTTCTTGCCGGTGGCCGCGTCCGTGACGACGTGCAGCTCGTTCGGCGTGCCGTCGTGCTGGAGCCCGCCGACCACCGTCTCGTACGCGAGCGTCGGCTCGCCCTTGGCCATCCAGACGACCTTGCGCGGCGCGCGGTCCGCGTCGGTCTTCTTCGAGCCCTCGGCCTTCGCCGCCCCGAGCGCCTGCTTCTCGGCGGTCGCGGCCTTCACGTCGGCGGTGGTGTCGATGCCCTTGAGCTGGGCCTTGGCGGCCTTGGTGACGCCCTCGGTCTTGCCGGACTTCGCCTCGTCGACCACCAGGTCGCCGCCCAGGACGGGCATGCCGTCGTAGGTGCGCTCGTAGCGGGTGTGCGTCGTGCCGTCGCCGTCCTTGGTGACGTCACGTACGACGAGCTTCTCCTTGGCGCCGAGCCCGAGGTCCTTGGCCGTGTCCGCCTTGGTGGCGTTGGCGTCCTTGAGGAGCGCCGCACGCTGGGCGGGAGTGAGCTTCACGGGCAGGGAACCGGGGTCGGCCTTGCCTATTTTGGCCGCGGCCGCGGCCTTGGCCGTCGATATCGCGGGGTCGTCGGCGGATGCCGGGCCCGTCTGGAAGGCCACCGCGACAAGGGCGGCGACGGCGGTGAGGGCGCCGGCAGTGGCGGCGCGTCTGTGGGAGGCAGGTCTGTGAGAGGTGCTTCTCAACACGGACTCCTTCTGCGTGGCCGCGGGGTGCGCGGCCAGGGGGACCGGGCGGCGCGGTCGTGCCGTCCGGGCAGAACAAGGCAGAACGTGGAGCTGGGAACACGGTGGAGCAGC
>NZ_JBNNJZ010000218.1:0-12962 GCF_050270335.1 Streptomyces sp. NPDC059900 | reverse complement strand
GATTTGAACCTGCGACCTCTGGGTTATGAGCCCAGCGAGCTACCGAGCTGCTCCACCCCGCGCCGTTGAATGCAACTCTACGCCATCAGGGGGAGTGAAAGCGAACCGGCGGAGAACGGGCCCTTACGCGTTCTCCGCGTGCGTCAGCGTCTCCCAGGCCACGAACAGGCCATCCGTCCCCTCGGGCCGCTGCTCTCGGGTGAGTTTCTCCGTCTCCGGCAGGTCAAGCTTCAGCCGCTCCCGCAGGTGATTGAGGCCCACCTCGGTATCGGGCCCCATGTCCCGCTGCACCTTGCCGCCGCACAGCCAGTCCGGCGCCTTGGCGCCCAGCTGGTACTTGGAGTGGAACTCCAGCGCGGCCAGGAGCCGCTCCCTGACCTCGCCGTACAGGTCCACGCCCTGGTGCCAGGCCGTCTCCGCGATGTGCGCGGTGGCCGCGAGGGAGTAGCTGGCGTGCTTGAAGTTCCGGCAGGTCTCCTGGGAGAGGCCGTCGGCGAAAGTCCGCTGCCCGAACCAGTACTTCCGGAGTTTCTCGGGTGTGTTGATGCCGCTGTTCGCGGGCGATACGGGCAGCGGCCCGTCCGACTTCAGATAGAAGTAGGCCGGCACGCGGGTCCTGAAGTGCGTCACCGCCTTCTCGAAGGCTTCGTGGTCGTCGAGAAAGACCGCCATGTTGATGGTCGCGTCGGCCATCAGGAGATCCCAGTTGCCGTTGAAGTCGGCCGCTCCGTCGCGCACTTGGGGCAGATAGGCGTTGCGCAGCATCCGCTCGAAGCGCAGGAGTTCGCCGTCGGTCCAGCCGTCGTAGGTGTAGCGCACCGCTTCGGCCGCGCGTGCCCAGGTGGAGGCGGCCCAGGCCGTCTGGAGGCCCGCGTTGGCCTCGGTGTGCTTGGTGATCACCCGGGACCAGGCGTCCATGATCTGTACGGCCTTCTCGGCGTGCGCGCGCTCGCCCGTGACGTTCCAGAGCAGGGCCTGGGTATAGGCGGCGATGGCGTCCTCGCGCTCCTCGACGCAGCCCTTTCCGGCGCGGTCGCCTGCCGGGCACCCGACGACGGCGTACGGCTTGGCCCGGTAGTCGGCCGCGCCGTACTTGCTGTCCCGCATCTGCTCGAACGCCGCGAGCCAGGGCTGCTCGCGCGCCTCGACGTGGGCGCGCACGCGCTTCAGCTGCGCCTTGCTGACGAGCACTCCGGGGTGTTCGAAGCCAAGCTCGGCGGGGCGGGCCCGTGCGGTCTCCCCGCCGGAGCCGCTGCCGGACGCGCCGCAGGCCGCCGAGAGGCCCGCTAGGAGCGGCACGAGCACCATCACGAGAGCCCGTCGTACGGAACCCATGCTGTACCTCCGGATCGGCCCCCTGGCAGGCCCAGCGTCACCCGCGGGGCGCGGGGCCGCAGGCGAGACGGGGCCGTTCGGGCGGTGGAGGCGCTCTGCCCGTACGTCACCGGCCTGACGGGGGTGACGAACGGGGGTAACGCGACAGGCCCAGGTCAGAAGCTTCTGACCTGGGCCTGAGTGGTAGACCGTGTGGGACTCGAACCCACAACCAATGGATTAAAAGTCCACTGCTCTGCCAATTGAGCTAACGGTCCGTGCGGATGCACCCCCCGAGCATAGCCGGACAGCTCGCGTCGTCCGATCGGGTATCGCTTCCTTGGCCCGTCGCGCGTTCCGCGACGGGCCCGGGAAGGGCCGGTGAGGGGGCGACGGCGCGGTCAGGGATCCTCTGGTTCCGGGGCCCCGCGCCGGGCCGCCTCGCGGGCCGCCGTGCGCTCGTGGTCCGGGTCGAGGAACCAGTGCCTGGCCGATACGAACCACCAGGTCGCGGCGAAGCCGAGGACGACCAGGACAGCGATCGGGGCGTAGTTGAAGGTCTCCCAGGTGATCGGCGAGACCTGCGGCAGCATGAACAGGACCGTGATCACGCCGACCCAGGCCACCGCCACGATGCCGATCGGGCGGGAGAAGCGGCCCAAGTGCCAGGGCCCGCGCTCGAATTCCTCGCCCTTGCGCAGCCGAAGGAGGGTCGGGATGACGTAGGCGATGTAGAGGCCGATGACGGCGATGGACGTCACCGCCGCGTACGCCGTGACGTTGATCAGGTAGGGCAGGCCGAGGACGAGCGCGCCCAGGGCCGCGAGCCAGACCGCCGCGACGGGCGTGCGCGTACGCGGGTTGACCGAGTGCCAGATGTGCGAGAACGGCAGCGCTCCGTCCCGCGAGAAGGCGTAGATCATCCGGGAGTTGGCGGTCACGGAGGCCATGCCGCAGAAGAGCTGCGCGCCGATGACGACGAGCAGGAGCAGCTTCCCGGCGGTCGCTCCCAGCGCGTCCAGAAGAATCTGGGCGGGCGGCGCTCCCGTCGCCGACAGGCGGGCCCCGTCGTACGACTGGATGGCGAAGGTGAAGCCCAGAAGCAGCACGAAGCCGGCGATCCAGGACGTCCAGATGGACCGCACGATGCCCTTGGGCCCGGCGGTGGACGCGTCGTGCGTCTCCTCGGTCATGTGGGCGGAGGCGTCGTACCCGGTGAAGGTGTACTGGGCCATGAGCAGCCCGATGAGCGCGACGTACAGCCCGCTGCCCCACCCCGTGTTGTTCACGAACTCGGTGAAGACGAAGGACGCCGACTGGTGCGAGTCCGGCGAGAAGGCGAGCGCGCCGACGATGACGGCGACCCCGAAGACGTGCCACCACACGCTGACGCTGTTCAGCAGCCCGACGATGCGCACCCCGAAGGTGTTGAGCAGGCCGTGCAGTACGAGGATCCCGGCGAAGAGCATGATCGTGCGCCCTTCGGTGACCTGGAAGCCGAACTGCAGGTTCAGATAGGCACCCAGGAACGAGGCCGCCCCGAAGTCGATCCCCGCGGTGACGGCGACCTGCCCGAGCACGTTGAACCAGCCCGTGAACCACGCCCAGGCGGCCGCGGTCCGGGAAGGCGCGAGCCGGTGCGCCCAGAAGTAGAGCCCGGCGGAGGTCGGATAGGCGGAACAGATCTCCGCCATGGCGAGCCCCACGAACAAGGTCATGAGCCCGACCGCGACCCACCCCCAGGTGATGAGGGCGGGCCCGCCGGTGTTCATGCCGAACAGGTACATGGTGAGGCAGCCGGACAGAACCGAAATGATCGTGAACGAGACCGCGTAATTGGAAAACGCGGACATACGCCGTGCCAGAACCTGGGTGTAACCGAGCTGAGCAAGCCGCTCCTCGTCGGAGCCGGCGTCGGGTACGGATACGAGTGGTGGTGCCTGCTTCCGCTCTCCGGGGTCACTTGTCATGCCCCCAGCAATTCCCTGGCCGGGGGCACGACATGCCTCATCGTCGGCCGGAAGGCGCCACGGATCAGTCCGACGTGCCTCCCGCGCGCAGTACCGTCACTTGCCGCTCGCTGAGCGCTCCCGCGTACGCGTGCACTTCGTCGACGGCGCCGTGCAGATACTCGCCCCAGCCGTCCGCCGTCGAGGCTCGCCCGACCTGCAGCCCGCCCGCGGCCCGCCAGCTGTGGTCGAACGGGGCCTTCACCGACAGCTGCCCGTTCACGTAGAGCAGGACTTCATCGGCACCGGCGTCGTACACCACAGCCAGGTGATGGGCATCGCCGCTCGACGCCCAGTCGTTCTCCGCCGTCAGCTTCGTCGTCTCCGCCCCGGCCCGGTCCTCGTGGGCCAGGGTCAGCTCCCAGTTCTGCTGCTCCGGCATGTAACGCAGCGTGGCAAGGCTGGTGTGCTCGCCCGGCAGCGACATGACCGTCATCATGCGGCCCTCCGCGGCCGGGTCCAGCTGCACATGGGCCGCCAGCGAAAAGCTGTCACCGGTGTCGACGACCGGGCCGTCCGTCGCCGCGAAGTCCCCGTCGCCGTCGAGCTTCAGGTGCCCTGCCCCCACCATCGGTATCTCGCCGGGAACGCACTCCGGATCCACGTCGCAATCGCTGTCGTCGCGGTGGATCCGGGCGTCCCCGCCCAGCTTCAGCGGCTGCCGGCCGTCGTGCTCGGGGCTGGCTCCCGAAGCCGCCTCGTCGAGCTGCCAGAACCCTTCCCGTACGGTCCCGCGCTTCCCGAGCTCCGCGATCTCGGCCGGGACGGCCACCCGGTCCCACACCTGTACGTCGGCGATCCGCCCGCCCCAGTGACGGCCCTGACCGCCCGCGCCGAGCGCCCGGCCGATCTGTAGATCTCCGGAACCACCGGGCGCGGCGGCGCTTTCCGCCGTATCGACGAGGCGGCCGTTCACATAGAGACGTGCCGTCCCCGCAACCGGGTCGTACACACCCGTCAGGTGCGCCCACTCCCCGCTCTCGGGCCGACCGCCCTTCGCCCGGACCGCCGTCTCACCGCCCATCGTGAACGACCAGGTCCCCGCGGCATCCGCCCCGAGGGCGAACGCGGGCGTCCCGTCTCCGTCCTGGCTCACCGCCGCCATGTCCCGACCCGACGGCCCCGGGCGCACCCAGGCGCTGACCGCGAACGCTCCGCCGGTGTCCACGGCAGGGGCTCCCGACGCCAGATACGCGTCGTCCGAACCGTCCAGCTCCACCGCTGACTTCACGTCCGTACGGGACGGCCCGTCCGCGCCGAAGACCACGGCCCCGCCGGCTTCCGCGGGCCTGCCGCCCACCGTGGCGTCGGCCTGGACCGAACCCGCCGGATCAGCGAGCTTCCACCGCGCGACGGGCGTACGGCCGCTGGCCACCCGGAACTGGTAGGTGGTGGGTTCGCTCGCGTTGCCCGCCCGGTCGATCGCCTGAACGGAAAGCCCGTGCACACCGGACGACTCCGGCATCCAGCGCAGCTCGACCGGGCCGCCCGGCTCCTTCGGCCTGGCCGTCTGCTGCTTGTCGCCCATGAAGTTGTAGACGTACGCCACGGTGTCGTCCGAGGAGGAGTCGACCGTGAACGTGCCGTACGACCCCACGCCGTCGTGCCAGGCCTGCTGGTCGTCCGGATACTCGGGCGACGAGACCGAGGGCTTGGCGGGCTGCTCCGAGTCGTACAGGAACCCGCACTCGCCACGCCCGTCGTCAGAGCTCCACGGCCCCCACGCCGTGCCGTCGAAGGCCCGCACGCGCCAGTGCACTTCGGTGAACGCCGGTACTTCATCGGGGGCAGTCCACCGCGCCTCCGAGCCGCTCCGCTTGGACGTCGTCCGGGCCGAGCGCACCTGTCTCTCCCCCGCCTCGTCACGCCACGCGACCTCGAACTCCGCCGAGACCGACTGCCCCTCCGGGTCACGGAGCACCGCGCTCAACTGCGGCCGTGTGCGTACGTACGGTCTTTCGGCTCCGCTCGCGCACTCCTCGCCGCCTGTCGAGAGCTCGGACAGCGCCGGCTGGTCCGGCGGCCGGTTCTCGGCGGCCGCTGCCGCCCATGGAGTTGCGACGACGGCCGATGACGCGAGCGCTACGGCGACAGCGCTGCGTACGAAGGCATGACGAATCACGGGGTCCCCTCCCTTTGGGTCCGGCTCCCCACCGGACCACCACCTTGATCAAGCCCGAAGGTAACAGCACGTACTGACATCGATACGCCTCGCGTCCCCCGCAAGCAGCGCGCACGACGAAGGGCCCGCACGGCAGAAGCCGTGCGGGCCCTTCATTCGGTTCAGCTCAGCCGGTCAGGCCGGCGGCGGCCTCAGCCGTTGCGCTTCCAGCGCGGCTTGTCGTCGCGGCGGCCGAAGGAGCCGGTGCCCGTGCCGGAGCGGTCGCGGTTGAACGACGGGCGGTCGTGGCCGCCGGAGCGGGCGCCGCCCGAGGGGCGGTCGTCGCGGCGGTCACGGTTGAAGGGGCGGTCGCTGCCGCGGTGGCCGCCGGAGGGGCGGTCGTCACGGCGGAAGCCCGAGCCACCGCGGTTGTCGTCACGGCGCTCGCCGCCGCGGAAGCCGCCCGAGGGACGGTCGTCACGACGGAAACCCGAGCCACCGCGGTTGTCGTCACGGCGGAAGCCGGAGCCACCGCGGTCGTCACGACGCTCGAAGGAACGGCCGCCACGGTCGTTGCCGCGGTCACGGTTGAAGCCGCCACCCTCGCGACGGTCACCGCCACGGAAGCCACCGCCGCGGTTGTCGTCACGACGCTCGAAGGAACGGCCACCGCGGTCGTTGCCGCGGTCACGGTTGAAGCCGCCACCCTCGCGACGGTCACCGCCACGGAAGCCACCGCCGCGGTTGTCGTCACGACGCTCGAACGAACGGCCACCGCGGTCGTCGCGGCGCTCGCGCTCGTAGTTGCCGCGCTCGTCGCGCTGCGGACGGCTGTACGAGGAACGCTCCTCGCGGGCGGCGACGGGCTGCTCCGGGACGGACACAGCGGCCTCGACGACGGCCTCGGCGGCGGCGGTGGCCTCGGCGACCGCGGTCTCCGGGTCGTCGCCGCGCTCGCGGGCGGCACGCGCGGTCAGGCGCGAGGCCTCCTCGCGCAGCTCCGTCGCGCGGCGGGTGGCGCGCTCCAGCTCCTTGGTGAGGTCCTTGACCTCACGCTCGGCCTGGGTCGCGGCGTTGCCCGCGGAGTCGGCCTGCACCTCGGTCATCGAACGGGCGCCGGTGATCTCGGCGACCTCCGGGTCGAAGGTGCCGCCGCCGTTGATGATGTGACGCGTGGCGTCGACGCCCGCGTCCTCCATCAGCCGGAAGATCTGACGGCGCTGGTGCGGCAGCGAGAGCGAGACGACCGTGCCGGAGCGGCCCGCGCGGGCCGTACGGCCGGAGCGGTGCAGGTAGTCCTTGTGGTCGCCGGCCGGGTCCACGTTCAGGACCAGGTCGATGCCGTCGACGTGGATGCCGCGCGCGGCGACGTCCGTGGCGACGAGGGCGTTGACGTAGCCCTTCTTGAAGTCCTCCAGGACGCGGGTGCGGGCACCCTGCGTCATGCCGCCGTGCAGCGCGTCGGCCTTCACGCCGGACTCGCAGAGCTGCTCGGCGATGCGGTCGGCGCCCAGCTGGGTGCGGACGAAGATGATCGTGCGGCCCTTGCGCGCGGCGATGGCGGCCGTGACGGGCGCCTTGTCGCGGGGCTTCACGATGAGGATGTGGTGCGTCATGGTCGTGACGTTGCCCTGGGCGCTGTCGACCTCGTGCGTCACCGGGTCGGTCAGGTAGCGCTTGACCAGCGTGGAGATCTCGTTCTCCATCGTGGCGGAGAACAGCATGCGCTGGCCGCCGGAGGGAACCTGGTCGAGCAGCTCGGTGACCTCGGGCAGGAAGCCCAGGTCGGACATCTGGTCGGCCTCGTCGAGCACCGCGATCTGGGTGTCCTCGAGCGAGCAGGCGCCGCGGCTGATGATGTCGCGCAGCCGGCCCGGCGTGGCGACGAGGATGTCGACGCCGCGCTCCAGGGCGTAGATCTGGTTGCCCATGGACGTACCGCCGCAGACGACCTTCATCTTCAGGCCGAGCACGTCGCCGTACGGCTGGAGGGCGTCCGCGACCTGCATCGCGAGCTCACGGGTCGGCGTGAGGATGACGCCGCGGGGCTTCTTCTTCTCGGTGCGGCCACCGGCAAGCGTCGCGAGGAGGGGAAGACCGAAGGAGAGGGTCTTGCCGGAGCCGGTGCGGCCACGGCCGAGGATGTCCTTGCCGGCCAGGGCGTCCGGGATGGTCGCGGCCTGGATCGGGAAGGGGTGGGTCACGCCGTTCTGGGCGAGCTTGCGGACGATGCCCTCGGGCAGACCGAGGTCGCCGAAGCTGGGGCCGCTCGGGGTGTCTTCGTCGGCCTCGGCGGCAGCCTCGGTCTCGACGACGACCTGCTCGGCGGCTTCCACGACGTCCGCGGCCTGGACGGTCTCGACTACCTCGGCGACGGCCTCGGCCGTCAGCTCGTCGGTGCCGGTCGTCTCGTTCTCGGGCAGGACGGCGTGGTCAGAATGAGAAATGGACATGCGAAATGCGAAACCTTCCGGAGTCTCGGCACGCGCCCGTCAACTCCGTGATTTCGCAATGGACCGCCTCTATGCGGTCAGCCACGGCAAGGGAGAGTACGCGCCACGCGGCGCTCTTCTTTTTCGGCGCCGGGCAAATGGGATCAAACGATCTACCACCATACGCACCCCCCCCCCCAGAAGGCAAAGCGGACCCTCCGGGGTGCCTTGGAATCCGCCCCCCGCAGCCTGTCTCACCTGCGACAAATCGGGTTCAGGACAGGCGCGTATCCGTTTCGGCCAGAGCCCGAAACAGACCAGAGACCGCAGCAGAGCAGGGCCCGCAACAGGCCAGAGCCCGCAGCAGAGCGGACCGGCCTAAGCAGGCCCCGCCTGCGGCGAAGGCTCCCGTGACCCGAGCCCCGCCGACCGGTCCCCCAGCTGCGGACCCTGCCCCGGCGGCTCGTGTGCCGACGACGAGGGCTCCGGCGTGGGCTCGGGAGTGGGCGTCGGGGTCGGCTTCGGAGGATCGGGAGTGGGGGTCGACTTCGGCGGGTCGGGATCGTCCCGCGTGGGCGTGACCCGCCCGCCCTGCGTCGGCGGGGCCGGGTCGTCGCCGCCCCGTGAGGCCGAGGCGGAGGCACGGGCGGCGCCGGAACCGGACCCGCCGGACTCGTCCGAACCCGCCTTGCCCTTGCCTTTGCCCTTGCCGTGCTTGCCCTGCTTGCCGTGCTTGCCGCCCTTCGCGTCGCCGCGGCCACCCTCACCGCCACCGGCCGAACCGCCGCCCGACGAGGCGCTGCCGCCGTCCGGGGCAGCCGCGGCGCTGCGCTCGCCCCCGGACCGTGCGGGGCCGGGGTCGCCGCCCCCGTCGGCTCCGATGCTCATGCAGCCGGCGGTCGCCATGACCGCCACGGCCGCCGCGGTCCACCGGACAGGAACGTACAACTGGCGCACGGCCGAGCACCTCCGAGGCGCTGAGAAGCGGGGACGCCCTACCCAACTCCCTTGCCCCGCAAGAGGACACGGACCAGGACCGCGGACCGGGACGCGGGCCAGGACACGGACCGGGTCAACCGCCAGCGCACAGACCAGGACACGGACCGCGGCTCCCGGCCGCCGCCGGACCCGTCAGCCGTACCCCAGGGCGTGCAGGCGCTCGTCATCGATCCCGAAGTGATGTGCGACCTCGTGGACCACTGTGATCTCCGTCTCAGCGACGACGTCCTCGCGCGACTCGCACATGCGCAGCGTCGGCCCCCGGTAGATCGTGATCCGGTCGGGCAGCACGCCCGCGTACCACTCACCCCGGTCCGTCAGCGGGGTCCCTTCATAGAGCCCCAGCAGCTCGGGATCCTCGGCGGGTGGTTCGTCCTCCACGAACACCGCCACGTTGTCCATCAACCGCGTCAACTCGGGAGGAATCCGGTCAAGCGCCTCGGCGACCAGTTCCTCGAACTCTTCCCGCGTCATCTCCAGCACACCCCCATTGTCGGCCACCGCCCCGCATAGCCGCCTGTTCCCCCGGGCATACCGGACCAATGGCCCGCGACTTCCGTGCGCTCGCCGCCCTCGTACGCCACTACCGCTCCCGCCACCCGCACCCGGTGAGCGAGCTCATCAGCCCTCCCCACCCGTACGGCCGCGCGGCGGGCCTGGTCGCGGTCGTCCTGCTCGGCGCCTGGCTCGGCCTGCTGATCGTCGGCAGCGTGCACGCGCCGGTGGGCCCGATGGACACCCGGATGACGCTGCGCCCCTCGCTCACCGGCGGCACGAAGATCAACGTCTCCCCGCTCGGCGCCCTCGAACTGCGCTCGCACATCGCCCCCATCCGCCTGGACGTGGACGTGGACCGCCTGGACCCGGTCCGCTCCCAGGCCCTGGTCGACCACCCCGAGCGGCTCTCGGGCCTCCAGGACGAGGTGGCCGAGGACGTCGGGCACGGCACGCTCGACCTGGCCGCACGCTCCTGCGCCGCCGTCGTCGCGGGCGCCACGGCACTGGGCCTCGCGGTCTACCGGCGCCCGCGCCGGGCCCTGGCGGCGGGCGGACTCGCCCTCGCGCTCCTCGCGGCGTCGGGCGCGGCGGCGTACGCTACGTGGAACCCGAAGTCGGTCCTCGAACCGAAGTTCTCCGGCCTCCTCAGCAGCGCCCCCTCGGTGGTCGGCAACGCGCGCAGCATCGTCAGCGAATTCGACGTGTACCAGCAGGAATTGGCACGTCTCGTCACCAACGTGACAAAGCTGTACGACGCGACGTCGACGCTTCCCGCGTACCAGCCGGACCCGTCCACGATCCGCGTCCTGCACGTCTCGGACATCCACCTCAACCCGGCGAGCTGGAAGATCATCGCTTCGCTCGTCGAGCAGTACGACATCAACGTCATCGTCGATTCCGGCGACACGATGGACCACGGCAGCGCGGCCGAGAACGCGTTCCTGGACCCCATCGAGGATCTGGGCGCGCCCTACGTCTGGGTCAGGGGCAACCACGACTCCCGTACGACCCAGCGCTATCTCCAGCGCATGAAGAACGTCCACGTCCTCGACGACGGGGCGGCCGTGTCGGTGGCGGGGCTGCGGTTCGCCGGGACGGGCGATCCGCAGTACACACCGGACCGTTCCGAGGCGCAGGCGCAGGGCAAGCTCTTCGAGGAGACGGCGGGCATCCGCCTCGCCTCGTCGCTGCGGGACCAGCGGGCGGCCGGCACGCCCGTCGACATCGCCGTCGCGCACAACCCCGACGCCGCGCGGAAGACGGACGGCGAGGTGCCGCTCGCCCTCGCGGGGCACGTGCACCACCAGGAGATGGAGGTCATGGACGGCGGGACGCGGCTGCGCATCGAGGGGTCCACGGGCGGCAGCGGGCTGCGGGCGGTCGAGGGCAAGTACCCCGATCCGGTCGAGGCCTCGGTCCTCTATCTGGACCGGGAGACCCGGCGCCTCCAGGCGTGGGACGAGATCAAGCTGGGCGGGCTCGGCCTGACGAAAGCGGAGGTCAGCCGCCATCTGCCGAAGGAGAACCAGCCCGGCGCGACGCCTTCGCCGCCTCCTGCGGGCCGGTCGCCGGGGAGCGGTTCCCCGGCTCCCCGATAACCGTTTTGGCGATACCTCCCCGCATCCCATATGCTTCTCACGTCCCCGACGCGCTGCAAAGCGCCCAGGTGGGCCCTTAGCCCTCATCGTCTAGTGGCCCAGGACGCCGCCCTTTCAAGGCGGTAGCACGGGTTCGAATCCCGTTGGGGGCACGCACCACATTACGTATGCGAATTCGTTCGCATACGTAAACATGGTCCTGTGGAGCAGTTTGGAGTGCTCGCCACCCTGTCAAGGTGGAGGCCGCGGGTTCAAATCCCGTCAGGACCGCTTGCGATTCCTCGCGGATCGCGTGGCTGGGTAGCTCAGTTGGTACGAGCGATCGCCTGAAAAGCGATAGGTCGCCGGTTCGATCCCGGCCCCAGCCACCAGAGTGAGAACGTCCCGGACGGCATGCCGTCCGGGACGTTCTGTTGTGTGCCCGCCGTCTGTCCCGCCCAGCTGAGCGGGACAGCGGGTACGCGGTCACACGAGGGCGCCCTCGAAGAGGCGGGAGCGGACGAGTTCCAGGATCCCTTCGTACTGCTCCGCCAGGTAGAAGTGGCCGCCGGAGAACACCGTCAGGTCGAACCCGGCCTCGGTGTGCTCCTTCCAGTGGTGCAGCTCGCCGACGTCGACCCGTGCGTCGGAGAACCCCGTCAGGGCGTGCACCGGGCTGGTCAGGACGGGACGGGGGGTGTATCGATACGTCTCCGCCGCCTGGTAGTCGCTGCGGATCGCGGGCAGGACCAGATCCATCAGCTCCGCGTCGCCGAAGACCTGTGCGCCCGTGCCGTCCAGGGCCCCGATGTCGGCGACGATCTCCTCGTCGGAGAGCAGGTGAAGGCCGTCGTCCAGGTTGCGGTGCGGGGCCCGGCGCCCGGACACGAAGAGCGCCTTGGCGGGCCGGCCGGCGTCCTGGAGCCTGCACGCCACCTCATAGGCGAGCGTGGACCCCATGCTGTGCCCGAACAGGGCGTACGGCTTGTCGGTCCAGGGAAGCAGCGACTCGGCCGCTCTGTCGGCCAGTTGTCCCATATCGGGGATGTTCGGCTCCGAGCGGCGGTCCTGGCGGCCCGGGTACTGCATCGCCAGCACTTCCGCGCGCGGCGTCAGACCCCGCGACAGCGGGAAG
Source organism: Streptomyces sp. NPDC059900 (assembly GCF_050270335.1). NCBI lineage: Bacteria > Bacillati > Actinomycetota > Actinomycetes > Kitasatosporales > Streptomycetaceae > Streptomyces > Streptomyces sp. NPDC059900. The sequence continues at coordinate 897 of NZ_JBNNJZ010000218.1, read as the reverse complement.
AAGAAACTGGCCGAGCCACCCGCGTGCGGGAAACACACCAGTCGCAGATCCGCGTCGGGAGACGGATGGAACCGTCGAATCCATGACGCGCCGTCATTGTTGCTGTCGGTCATTCCTGCCCTTGCCTGCTTGCCTTGGCTTCCTTGCCTGTTCTGTGACACTGCAGGAGAACGCCGCCGACCGGCAACCCCCTAATTCCCCGGCCACTTCGGCGAGTGGAGAACTCTAGGGGGTCATGGAATTCAGGGGTACGGAAGTTAGGGGTACTGCCTCTCCGTGGCGGACTCTACGGTCGTGGAAAGATGCCCGCGCAATTCCCGCCCGCTCCCCCTTCCTTGAGGTATCCCACGTGAAAGAAATAGTGAGCGCCGTCCTTTCCGGCGAGGCGACGTCCGACGATTTCGCGAACCTGAGGGTTCCGGAGAGCTATCGGGGTGTCGTCGTCCACAAAGAAGACGCGGGGATGTTCGAGGGCATGCGGTCCGCGGACAAGGACCCGCGGAAGTCGCTGCACGTCGACGAGGTCCCCGTTCCGGAACTCGGGCCTGGCGAGGCCCTGGTGGCCGTGATGGCGTCGTCCGTGAACTACAACTCGGTGTGGACCTCGATCTTCGAGCCGGTGCCGACCTTCGGCTTCCTGGAGCGCTATGGCCGCCTCAGCGAGCTCACCAAGCGCCACGACCTGCCGTACCACGTCATCGGCTCCGACCTAGCGGGCGTCGTGCTGCGCACCGGCCCCGGCGTGAACGCCTGGAAGCCGGGTGACGAGGTCGTCGCGCACTGCCTCAGCGTGGAGCTTGAGTCCTCCGACGGCCACAACGACACCATGCTCGACCCCGAGCAGCGCATCTGGGGCTTCGAGACCAACTTCGGCGGCCTCGCCGAGATCGCCCTGGT
>NZ_JBNNJZ010000217.1:0-13015 GCF_050270335.1 Streptomyces sp. NPDC059900 | reverse complement strand
GCGGCGCAGTTCCGGCGAGGGCTCAAGACCCAGGTCGCGTACCAGGGCCTGACGCAGCCGCTGGTAGACGCTCAGCGCCTCACCCCGCCGTCCCGAACGATAAAGGGCCAGCATGAACTGGCCGTGCAGATTCTCATGCGTGCGATACCGGCTCACCAACACCGTCAACTCACCCAGCAACTCCCGGTGACGCCCCAGGCGAAGATCCGCCTCGATGCGCTGATACAGCGCACACAACCGCGTCTCCTCCAGCCGGCGCACCTCCATCTCCAACTGCACACCCGCCCGCACATCCGCCAACGCCGACCCACTCCACAACGCCAGCGCCTCCCGCAGCAGCCGGGCCGCCCCCGCGAAGTCCTCACCGTCCATCGCCCGATAACCCATCCCCGCAAGGCGCTCGAACTCCACCACATCACTGGACCCGCCACCGCCCCGCAGCACATACCCGCCCGGCGCCGTCACCAGCACATCCTTCGCCGACACACCCCCCGAAGCCTCAGCACTCTCCGCGCCCTGCTCCAGCGCCGCACCGATCAACTCACGCAACTGCAGGATGTAGGTCTGCAACGTCGTCCGCGCCGACCGCGGCGGACGCTCCCCCCACAACTCCTCCACCAGCAAACCCACCGGCACCACACGATCCACATGCAACGCCAGCAACGCCAACACCTTCCGAGGCTTCGGCGCCGTAGGCATCACAGCAACCCCACCCACCCGCACACCCAACGGACCCAGAACATCAATATCCATCACGCCAAATCCCCTGTTCGCGATTCCCGAGAACCAAACCCGACTCCCTGTTTTGAAAGACTGCCATGCCGACCTCAAGCGCTCCTAGAGAGATTCCGGAGCCCCTGACGAGGGTGTAAGCGGCCACAAAACCCCATAATCCAGGCACATTTGACCGAGGAGGCGACAGACCAGATGCCCCGTTTGCAGCGAGCGGACGCCATACACGGCCCCGGATTGACCCTCACCAAAAGATCGACCCGTGTAGGCACCATCAGAAACCAGCACCACGGTCTGGATCGACGGCCTTACAGAGTGAGATCCGTCAGACGCTGACCGCGCGCCGTGTCACAGGAGTGGGGCCCGCCTCGTCTCGGTGAGTGAAGGCATCGACGAACGTGGAGGCGCACACCATGGACGCACGCTTGAACTACTTCGCCGTCCCGAGCGCGGGCAAGGCGCTCAAGTACCTCATGTCGGCCGGTCGGGAGCTGAAGGAGTTGCCGCTGCCGGCCACGACGCAGGAGCTGGTGGCGCTGCGCGTGAGCCAGATCAACGGCTGCGCGGCCTGCATCGACATGCACACCAAGGAGGCCGCCGCGGCCGGCGAGAGCACGGTGCGGCTGAACCTGGTCGCGGCCTGGCGGGAGGCAACGGTCTTCACCGAGGCCGAACGCGCCGCGCTCGCACTGGCCGAGCAGGGCACCCGGGTCGCGGACGCGGCCACCGGGGTCAGCGACGACGTATGGGCGCTTGCCGCCAAGCACTACGACGAGGAGCAGCTCACGGCCCTCGCACTTCTCGTCTCGATCATGAACGCGGCGAACCGGCTGAACATCATCGCCCGGCAGCCGGGCGGCGAATACCAGGTCGGGCAGTCGCACTGAACCGCCACCGCGCCCGGCCGCAGGGGCCATGATCAAGCCCGTCGGGTTGGTCGCGGTGAGATCGCAAGGGGGAGTCCGCGTGAACAAGGCGGGCGAGGCGGGCGAGGCGAACGAGGTAGGCAAGGTGGGCAAGGTCGAGGAGTTCGAGGAGCTGCGGCCGCTGCTGTTCTCGATCGCGTACCGGATCCTGGGCAGCGTGGCCGAGGCCGAGGACGCGGTGCAGGAGAGCTGGCTGCGCTACGACGCCTCGACCACCCTGCCGAGGTCGGCCAAGGCGTTCCTGTCGGCGACGGTGACCCGGATCGCCATCGACGTACTGCGTTCCGCCCGGGTACGACGGGAGGAGTACGTGGGACCGTGGCTGCCCGAGCCGCTCCTGGACGATCCGTACGAGGACCCGGTCCGCGCCGCGGAGCTGGCCGACTCGGTGTCGATGGCGGCGCTGGTGCTCCTGGAACGGCTCAGCCCGCTGGAGCGTTCGGTGTTCGTGCTGCGGGAGGTCTTCGCCTTCGGCTTCGACGAGGTCGCCGGCGCGGTGGGGCGCTCGGAGGCGGCATGCAGGCAATTGCTCGTACGGGCGCGTAGGCACATGAACGAGGGGCGGCCCCGGTTCGCGGCGGACCGCGAGGAGCGGCAGGAGCTGGCGGGGCGGTTCTTCGAGGCGCTGTCACAGGGCGACATGGACGGGCTGCGGAGTCTGCTGTCGGCGGACGTCCGGCTCGTCGGGGACGGCGGCGGCAAGGCCCCGCAGCTGGCCAGGGCCGTCGCCGGCGCCGAGAACGTGGCCAGGCTGCTCGCCACGGTCTATCCGCTGATGGCACGGGTCGACATCACCTTCGAACCGCACGAGGTCAACGGCCAGCCGGGCGCGCTGTTCCGCGACCGCGACGGCAAGGTCCTGCACATCTTCGCCCTCGACGTGCTCGACGGGCAGATCCAGACCATCCGCGCGGTCATCAACCCCGACAAGCTCGGTCACCTCGGTCCGGTCGCCGACGCATGGGCCGTCGACCAGGAGGTGAAGCGGGCCCGCAAGCAGGCGCGGTGACCGCCCGACCGCCGACCTGATCCTGATGGAGCCCCGGTCCCGGAGTCACACCGGGTCCGGCAGATCCATGAGCGCGAGTCGGGCCGGGTCCACCACAGCGGTCACCTCGGTGATGAGCCCGTCGGCGACGGTGAACACGAGAAGGGAGAACGGAGTGCCCTCCCGGGTCCAGGAGATGATGCCGGGACGGCCGTTGACGGTCGCCAGGTGCCCTCGTGCGGCACTCCCCGCGATGCGCGCACGGCCGGCCACCTCGGTGGCCCCGAGCACGACGAACTGACCGTTCGGGGCGTCGACGGTGAACTTCACGTCGGGGTGGAGGACCTCCAGGAGCTGCTCGAACTGCCCCTTGCCCGCGGCGGCCAGGAAGGCCTGGACGACCTCGCGCTGCTGCCGACCGGTGCTCGCCTGCGGCTGGGCGGCCTGTACGTTCCTGACCTTCTTGCGGGCGCGGCTCGTGAGCATCTTGGTCGCGTCGGCGGACTTGCCGAGAATCGTGCCTATCTCCCCGTGGGGCACCGCGAACACGTCGTGCAGCACGAACGCCAGTCGTTCGTCCGGGCGCAGCGAGTCCAGGACCGTGAGGAGCGCGAGGCCGACGGAGTCCCCGAGCGCCACGAGGTCGTCCGGGGCCGGGGCGTCGTCGAACGTCACGGTGTACTCGGGCAGCCGGTCGTCGAGGGTGACTTCGGGGCGGGTCCGGCCCGACCGCAGGACATCGAGGCTGATGCGGCCGACCACGGTGGTCAGCCAGCCGCCGAGGTTGTCGATGGTGCCGGTGTCCTGCCGGGAGAGCCGCAGCCACGCCTCCTGGACCGCGTCTTCCGCGTCGGCATGTGATCCGAGCACGCGATAGGCAACACCTCGAAGCCGCTCGCGGTGCGACTCGAAGGCGTCGGCGATCGGGTCCGTGGGGTGCGCGTCGGACATGTTGTTACCTCTCTCGAAGCCGCTCCGTCATAGGGGTGACGGGCAGCAGCCCCGAAACGTAACCCCGACGCAGGAGAGCACTCCTCATGGAAAACCGTCTCAAGAACAAGAACACGAACAACCCCGACCTGTGGACCGCGATCAAGCACCTCCACAAGGCGATCGCCGCCGGCGGTGTCGATCCGAAGCTGCTCGCACTGGTCCACCTGCGCGCCAGCCAGATCAACGGCTGCTCGGCGTGCGTCCACGCCAGTGTCGCCGGGGCGAAGAAGGCCGGCGAGACCGACGAGCGGCTGCACAACGTGGCGGCGTGGCGCGAGGCGCCGTTCTACACCGACGCGGAGCGCGCGGCACTGGCCCTGGCCGAGGGCGCGACCCGGTTGCAGGACGGCGCGGAGGGCGTCACGGACGAGATCTGGGAGGAGGCCGACGCCCACTTCACGGAGGAGCAGATCGGTGCGCTCAACCTGGAGATCGCCCTGACCAACTTCTTCAACCGCCTCAACCGCACCGTCAAGGAACCGGCGGGCCGGACCTGGGGCTGAGCGCCGCCCGGCACCGGCTCATCCGCCGGGGCAATCGTTGCTGCCGCTGTAGCAGGGCTCGTACCCCGCACTGGGGGTGGGCGCCGGGCGCGGGTGGGTCTGGTCGTACTGGTGCTGGGAGAGCACGACCACGACCGCGAGCGTTCCGGCGGCCAGGACTTGCAGCAGTGCCGTCCACGGTGCGCGGGCCAGGAGCGCGATCGCGGCGAGGACGAGCGCGGCGGCGAGGAGGTACTCCGACCACGCGATGTTCGCGAGCCGTGCGGCGTCGATCGTCGCCCGGTCGTCCGGCGCGGCCCACATCTGCATGCCGTGACCGAAGCTTCCCGCCACGAACACCACGGCTTCGATCACCAGGAGCAGCAGGGCGGTACCGACGTCCTTGCGCAGCGGCGTCCTGCTGGAGCGGAGCCATCTTCGGCGAGGGCGGGGTTCCTGGAGCGCTTGTGTCATGGCCCCTACCTTGCCCTGCGGCTCCCCCCGCACGTCAACGCGCCCGCCTGGTCGGGGAGGACGTCAGGCGGGCGCGGACAGGAGGTGGATGTGCACGACCAACGCTAGGCGGGGTGGCCTTCCAAGTCCCGCGCGTCGTGCGGAACTTCGAGTTCAGATGCAGCGGTTTTCGACTGGGCGGCGTACACCGCGACGAAGGCGGCGAGACCCAGGACACCGCCGTCCGGGCCCAGTGCCGTGAGCGGCACGCTCTGCCCGAGGCCCCGCGACAGCGTGCGGTGCGCCTTGAGCGATGCGGCAAGGAGCTCGCCCGGCGGGCGGTGGGCGTGGTCCGCGTCCCCGCAGGCCATCGCGAGCGCCTCCGCCCAGGCGCGGGAGGCGATGTCGTCCCTGTGCGCGTGCGGCGGTACCGGCTTCGGGTCGCAGTTCGGCATGGCTGCCTCCTCGGCGTCTCGCTGCTCGAACAGTGCTCTTGCGTGCTTGTGCGTCGGTCGTGCCGTGCTCGTACGGTCGGCCCTGCCGGTTACATCGGTACGTCGATTACGTCGGCACGCCGGTTACGTCCGTACGTCTGTTGCCTCAGGCCTCAGTTCCGGCACCCCACCGCCGACGCGAGCCTGCGGGCCAGGTCGTCCGGTCCGGTGCCGGTCGCGTCGAGGACGACGGCGCGCGGCCGGTGGCCGTCCGCCGCCGCGAGCCGGGCGATGGCGCACGCGGCGACCCCGTCACCGGAGAACCCGGCGAAGGCGAGGCCCGCCCGGGACCGGATGCGGGAGCCGAGCGCGTCGTACACGGCGCGCGCGGCGACATCGGCCCGGGTGCCGCCCGCCGGGACGGGAGCGAGCAGGAGAAGTTCCTCGGGGCCCCGGTAGGCGTGGGCGAGTTGGTCGTAGAAGGCGCGGGAGATGCCCGGCGCCTGCAACAGACCGACGGCGCCCGCGCCCGCGTGGGCCGGGTGGCGAAGGACGGTCGGCAGAGGTCCGCTCTCCTCGGCCTCGGCCTCCACCGGACCGACGGCGGCGCCGCTGCCCATGTGGGTCAGCAGGGCAAGCACCTCGCCGAGCGTGGTGCGCGGCCCGGCGCCGCGCGGGAGCTCACGCAGCAACAGCGCGGCGTGGGCGAGGAGTTCGGTGATCTCCGAGAGCCGCACCTGGTCGTAGGAGGCGGTGAGGACCAGGCAGCCGCTCCGGTCGTGGTGGGCGATGAGCGTGACCGGAAAGGCGGTGCGGGCGCCGAGGGTCTGCGGCGGCTGCACCTGGATCCCGGCCGCGGCGAGGTCGGCCTCCAGCTCGGGCAGGACGCGCGGTGGCGCCTCGAAGGTGAGCAGGGTGTCCGCGGGCGGGCGCGGGCCGCGGGTCCAGGCGTCGATCTGGCTCGCCGAAACCCATTCGTACGCCGCCTGGTTGAGGCAGCGGTCGCGCAGGTCGGTGATCAGCTGGGGCACCGTGGCGTCGGGGTCGACGAGCACGGTCTGCGGCAGCGGCCCGGCCAGCGCGCCGGGGGTGCGCTCGACCCCTTCGAAGAGAATGCTCCGGCCCGCGGCGGTGGTGGCGAAGCGCACCTGTGACGGCCCCTCGGCGCACCCGGCTCGGTACAGGAGCAGCGCCCACACGGCCTGCAGGGCGATGGACTCGCCACCGCCCCAGGTGGCCGCCCAGTTGGCGAGCGCCGCGGTCTCCTCCTTGGTCAGGCGGAGCCTGGAGCGGCCCTCGGCGCGGCTGCCGGTGTCGGTGAAGAGCGGCGGCACGGACACGAGACCGCCGGTGTCGGTACTGCCGAAGAAGTCCTCGGCGGCCGCGGTGTCCTGCTGGGCGAGCCAGGTCACGTAGTCGGTCATGTCGGGCCGCCGCTCCCCGCCGGGCAGTGTCCCGCCCGCGAGATAGGCGCGGTAGAACTCGCGGACCAGGAGCCGTACGGACCAGCTGTCGAGCAGCGCGTGATGGTAAGTGAGCAGCACACGGGCGGGCTGTGCGGGGCTGTGACCGGGCTGCCCGCCGCCGAGCAGGGTGATGCGCAGCGGTCCGGGGCGGCGCGGGTCGATGCCGCGGCGCCGGTCGGCCTCGACGAGGGAGTGCCATTCGGCGGCGCCGTGCGGCAGCCGTACGATCTCCGGTTCGGCGTGATCCTGTACGACGAGGCCGGGCTCCGGCTGGTCGTCGAAGGTGGTGCGCAGCACGGACTCGTGGGTGAACACCGAGTGCCAGGCGGCCGTGAACCGCGCCACGTCGAGCGGCCCGTGCCAGTCCCAGGCGGCCTGTTCGACCTGGCGGCCCGGATCGGAGTGGGTGTCGGCGTCCGCGAGGAGGTCGCGCTGGAGCGGCGTCGCGGGCAGGCAGCGGGTCATGAAGGAGCCGCGCCCGGCATGGGTGAGCAGATCGGCGAGGGCGCCGAGCGGGAACTCGGACCGCTCGTCGTCCGCGCCGTCCGTGAAGCGCAGGGTGTGCTGGCCGGGGCCCCTGCTCTCGAGGTCGGCCGTCCATGCGGGCGCGTCGGGATGGCAGGTGGCGAGGGAGTCCAGCGCGGCCTCGATGTGGGTGCTCTCGATCGGCCCGTGCAGTTCGAGTACGGGCAGCGCGCTGGGGCCGAGTTCCACGACGACGGTAATCGGCTCACCCTGTGGCAGACGTGCGAAGCGGCTAGTGGTCATCGGCAGTCGGGGCACGCGCCGACAAAGCCCCCTCCCCCCTCCTCAAGAGGCGCTGTCCCAGCATGCAGAGGGCCAGTGACAAACCACTGACACGGTCCTGACACGCCGCTCGACCTGCCCGCACGCCGACGCGAAGGGCCAGCTCGGGCCCCTCGCGGGGACGGTGAACTTCCGGCTACGGAGCGTGCGTCCGACAGCGTCTCGCGCCGAGTTGGGGTGCCGGAATCCCGGTCGCCGTGCCGAGTGCGAGTGCCGGCCGTTACGAGTACGGGCGCCCGAATCCCGGTCCGACGACGCCTCGTGACAAGTGAGGTGGCCGTGAATCCCGGGTCGCTCCAGGCGACCCAAACCCGGTCCGGACCGTCTCTGAGGCGAAATTCAAGCGGTCTTCGAATACTCCTCAAGCCCTCCCGCCGACGGTGGAGGTCAGCCCATCCGTCCTCGATTGCCCAAGGAGCCTGCAATGTCCGGGATGCCTGGTGAGCGTGTGCACCGCCTGCGACACTCGCTCGAGGTGGCCGCGCCGGCCGGAGCGGTCTTCGCACTGCTCGCGGACACCGCGCGCAGGCCGCTGTACAGCCCGCACGTCGTGCACGTCGAGCGGCTCGACTTCGACGGGGTCCGCGAACGCCTGCGCGTGTGGGAGAGCGCGGGCGGCCGGATCAGGTCCTCGCTCCTGGTGCGGGTGCAGCATCCGCACGAGCGGCGCATCGAGTTCGTGCAGCTGGGAGGCGAGTCGCCGGTCGATTCGATGAACGGCGAGTGGACCGTCGAGGAGGGCGCGAACGGCCGCAGCGTGGTGACGGTGCGGCACGAGTTCACCGTCGCGGGCGGCCGGGATGACGACGCGGCCGGGGAGGGCCTTGTCACCGGGGACAACGCCAGGGCGGAGCTGGAGAGCCTGCGCCGTATCGCCGAGAGCCGGGCCGGTCTCGACGACCTGGTTCTCTCCTTCGAGGAGTCGGTGCGGGTGAACGGCCCGGGCGAGCTGCTCTACGACTTCCTGTACCGGGCCGCGGACTGGCCGGGACTCCTGCCGCACATGCGACACCTGAAACTGACCGAGCCTTCGCCGGGAGTGCAGATCCTTGACTACGACGTGCGGTTGCCCGACGGAGCGGTGCACCCGGGGGCTTCGGTCCGGCTGTGTTTCCCGCACGCCGGGCGGATCGTCTTCAAGCAGACCGTGCCGTCCGGGCCGGTGGCCGCGCACACCGGAGAGTGGTCGGTACTGCCCGACGAGTACGGGGTGCGGGTGATCGCCCAGCACACGGTGCTGCTCGACGAGAGCGCACTGCTGCTCGACGGGGCCGCGCCGTGGGCCGCTCTCCGAGCGTCGGAGAGGTCCGGCGCGGGACCGGTGTCGCCGTCCGTCCTCGAACTGGCCCGCCGCCGGGTGCGGCAGGCCATCGGGCGTACGTCGCTGGCGATCCTCGAACTGGCCGGGCAGCACGCGGAGTCGTCGGTACGGTCACTGCCGCGGCGGTCGGCCGCGACCGCGGGCTCCCTGCCGTAGGCGCCCCGGGCACTCAGGTACCGGCAAGCTCCTCGATCACGGGACCGAAGACGTCCATCACGCCGTCCAGGACCACGATGTACGAGATGCCGAACCGCTCCCGCTGCTCGCGCAACTGCTCGGCCATCTGCTTGACCGTGCCGAAGAGCATCACCGGCAGGTTCAGGCGGTCTTCCTGCGACATCTCGGGGTCGATCTTGGGCAGCCTGCGGGCCGTCGCGTGCCGGTCGTCGGTGACCTCCACGAAGTGCACGAGGAGGTTGCGCTCGGCGGGCACGGTGCGGTGCGCGGCGAATCCTTCGTAGGCGGCCACGCGTTCGTCGAGCTGGCCGGGCGTGAGGGCCTTCAGGATTCCGTTCTCGTATCCCGCGGTCGCGGTGAAGGCCGCGATGTCGGCGTGCTCGGCCATCAGGCGCAGCAGCCGGTCGCCGTTGCCGCCGATCAGCAGCGGCGGCCGTGTCTGCTCGGCCCGCGGCGTGTGCGCCGGGTCGGTGAGCAGCCGCTCCAGCTCGTCGACCGTGTGCCGCAGGGCGCTGATGCGGCCGCCGGGCGAGCGGAACTCCAACTGCGCGCGCTGGTGTTCGGCCTCCGCGTAGCCGGTGCCGAGGCCCAGTTCGAGGCGTCCGCCGGTGAGGGCGTCGGTGGTGGCGACCTCACGCGCGAGGAGCGCCGGGTTCCAGAAGCCTGCGTTCAGGACGAAGGTGCCGATCCGGGGCCGCTCGGTGGCGGCGGCCGCGGCCACCATCGCCGGGAAGGGGGCGACCATGCCCAGATGGTCGGGGACCAGGATGACGTCGTAACCGAGTTGCTCGGCGCGGCGGCACTTGTCCCGCCACTCCGCCCCACCCGCCGGCTTCATCATGTTCACGCCGAATCGAAACGGCCTGGTCATGCCTTCCCCCCTTGCCTGCCCCACCCCAGTGACACACGACGGCCACGCCGCCGCGGTGACCCTACCCGGCGGCGTACGCGGATGTCAGGCGCCGCACGCGGATGTCAGGCGGCGTAGAGGTCGAAGGTCGAGGTGCGCCGCTCGCCCGCCACCACGTCGAGCGCGGGGTCGACGGTGAGCATCATCTGGTGCACGCGCTGGAGTTGCGGCGACGGCTCCACGCCGAGTTCGTCGATCAGCCGCGCGCGCAGTCTGCGGTACACGTCGAGCGCCGTCGCCTGCCGCCCGGAGCGGTACAGGGCGACCATCGCCTGCGAGTGCAGCCCCTCGTGCTGCGGGTGACGGGCAATCAGATCAGTGAGCTCGGCGATGAGTTCGCTGTGCCGGCCGAGCCGCAGATCGGCGTCGATGCGCCGCTCGACGGCGACCAGGCGGGACTCGTTGAGCCGCATGATCTCGATGGAGAGGATCGAGCCGGCTCGTACGTCGACGAGGGCGGGCCCGTTCCACATGTCGAGGGCATTGCGCAGGAGCGTGGACGCCTGGCCGTCCTCGCCCTCCTCGAAGGCGCGCCGGCCGTCCGCGACGAGCTGCTCGTAGCGGTGCAGGTCGACCGAGTCGGCCGACATCTGGAGCACATAGCCGCCGTGCCGGGTGGCAAGGATTTCCTTGGCGTTGCCGGGCGCGTCGGGCCCCATCGCGGTGCCGAGGCGGCGGCGGAGCTGAAGTACGTACGTCTGGAGCGTCGTCATGGCGCTCTGCGGCATCTCGGTGCCCCACAGCTCCTCCATGAGCGTGGCCACCGGCACGATGCGGCCCGGATAGAACGCGAACAAGGCGAGGAGCTGACGCGGCTTGCTCGCCGTGGGCACTATCGAGACACCGTTGACGGCCGCGTTCAGTGGTCCCAGGACCTGAATCTCCACGGTTTCCTCCCCGTACCGATCGAGTGGTGGCCGTGCCGTTGACCCATCGATTGGCGGCCTTGGTCCTTGGCACGTTAGACCTGCTTTCGGCCGTTGCCCCCGCGGCTCCCCCATACCTGGACCCGCTCTCAAGCAGGTCTCAATGGGCGGTAGTCCGGGCGTAGACGACAAGACTTGAGAATGCGTGCAGAGCGGTTCAAAGCCCGCTCGTGCGAGCGCCCGTACGGGCCGGGCCGCGGCTACCGTGCGAATTCCCTGCCCCCGATCCGGGACCGCTGGTCATCGGGCCGGACGGCGGAGTGTCTCGTCGATGGAGTCGCCATGCTGAAGGCGGAAGAGCTGAAGGCGGAAGAGCTGGAGCTGCGTCTGTTCGTGTTCCACCACTCCGGTGGTTCACAGCTGTCGTACCGCGACTGGCCGGCCTGTTTCCCGGCCGGCTGGGACGTGCGGATACCCGACGCGCCAGGCCGCGGACCACGCGACAGACGCCCGGCCCTTTCGGACGCGGGCGCGCTGCTCGACCACTACCTGGACGAACTGGACGACGGCCTCACGGGCCGCTTCGCGTTCTTCGGGCACAGCATGGGCGGGCTGATCGCGTACGAACTCACCCGTCGGCTCCTGGACCTGGGCCGCACGCCGCCGGTCTGGCTCGGCGTGTCCGCGCACGGCACGGTGCGCCCCGAGGGAGGCGGCATGCGCCGGCATCTGCTGTCCGACCCGGACCTGCGCGCGGAACTCTCGGCGATGGGCGGAACGCCGTCCTCGGTCCTGGCCCACCCGGAGCTGTGGGACCTGATCGCGCCGACCGTCCGCGCGGACCTGCGCATCAGCGAGACCTGGCGCACGGCGCCGCTCACCGCGCCGCTGCCAGTGCCCCTCTCGGTGTTCGGCGGCACGCGGGACCAGGTGGCGCCCCCGCACCGGATGGACGGCTGGTCGGCGTTCTCGGAGCACTTCCTGGGCCAGCACCTGTTCGAGGGCGGCCATTTCTACTTCCAGGACCGGCTTTCGGCGGTCGCCGGGCGGATCCAGGACGACATACGACAAGCCCTGCTCCTGGCCCGGGCGCCTTCCGCGGTCACGCCATGACCGTCCTCGACCTCGCCGCGCCCGCTCCGGTGCGCGGCGGGGTGACCGAGTTCCGGCTGCTCGGCCCGGTGGTCGTGCACGACGGGGAGACCGGGGCTGGCATCGTGCCGCCGGGCCCCAAACAGCGGGCGCTGCTCGCCACCCTGGTCATCCACGCGGGCGAACTCCTGTCCGTGGACCGCCTGGTGGAGGAGCTGTGGGGCGACCGGCCCCCGGCCAACGCCCCCAATGCGCTGCAAGCCCATGTCGCCCGTCTTCGGCGGCTGCTGCCCGCGCCGGGCCACGAGTGGATCAGCACCCTGCCCTCCGGGTATCTGCTGACCCTGGGCCAGGCCTCCACCGACGTCGCGCGCTTCACACGGCTGTCAGGGCAGGGCAGGGCCGCGGTGCCGGACGACCCGCAGTACGCGGCCGAACTCCTGGGCCGCGCACTGTCGTTGTGGCAGGGCCCGGCCTTGCAGGACAGCCGCCGCGGCCCCATCTGCACGGCCGAGGCGGACCGTCTGGAGGAGCAGCGCCTGATCACCCTGGAATCGCTGTACGAGGCGAGCCTGAGCTGCGGCAGATACGCCGAGGTGGTCTCCGGCCTGGAGCGCCTCACCGCCGACCATCCGCTGCGCGAGCGCTTCTACGACCTGCTGATGGTCGCCCTGTACCGGGGCGGCCGCCAGGCGGAGGCCCTGGGCGTCTACGAACGCGCGCGCCGCACCCTGATCACGGTCCTCGGCGTGGAACCGGGCCCGGCACTGCGCGCCCGCATGGAAGCCGTCCTCAACCAGTCCCCCGCCCTGACGACACCACACCCGCACAAGCTGGACCTGGCCTCGGAGGTGGCACAGCTGCGGGCCCGCATCGAGCAACTGGCCAGGGACCAGGAGGACTTACTACGGCGGGCGACCGCGGCAGCGGATTCGCGGACGGTCTAGTCGGGAGCACCTTCAGGCACGCGGGCTTCGCGTGCCTGAAGGGACACCGAAGCTCTCCAGCCGTGTGCGGCAGATGCCGGGGGGTACGCCGAACCCTCACCGTCCTCCGCGATCGAAGGTGGAAGCACACAACAAAACGCCCCACCCACCCGAAGCGGCCGCAGGCCTCTCGGGGTTGGGCGGGGCGATGACTGTCGGCGTGCCGGGGTCGCCGGTCGCCGGCATCAGCCGACTCGGGCGAGTCGATCCCGTGCACCGGCGTTCACGGCTTCGGACCGTGCGCCCTGGGCGGTGGGCTCGGACGTCTTGAGGATGGCCTGCTGCAAGCGGCGCAGTTCCGGCGAGGGCTCAAGACCCAGGTCGCGTACCAGGGCCTGACGCAGCCGCTGGTAGACGCTCAGCGCCTCACCCCGCCGTCCCG